>JBAUKK010000124.1:0-5608 GCA_049577645.1 Candidatus Deferrimicrobiaceae bacterium | reverse complement strand
GTCGAGTGGGCGTTCTGTCGGGCAAGGAGGGTGTCCTGGGCGTTACGGGGGGGATCGCGGCCTACAAGGCGTGCGAGATCGTCCGGGAGATGAGAAACGAGGGGGCCAACGTCCATACGATCCTCACCGCCGCCGGGTCGCAGTTCATCACCCCCCTGACCCTCCAGACGCTTTCCAAGAACCCCGTGGTGATGGACCTCTGGAACCTGATCTCCGAATCGGAGATCGGGCACATCTCCCTGGCGCAGCGGGCGCACCTCCTCCTGATCGCCCCGGCCACGGCGAACGTCATCGGAAAGATCCGGAGCGGGATCGCGGACGACATGCTGTCGACCGTCGTCACGGCGACGACGGCTCCCGTCGTGCTGGCCCCGGCGATGAACACCCAGATGTACGCGTCGGCGGCGGTGCAGGAAAACATCGCGGTTCTGCGTTCCCGCGGATTCCGGTTCGTCGAGCCCGACGAGGGGGAACTTGCCTGCGGGACGGTGGGGCCGGGGCGTCTCGCGACGGTCGGCAAGATCGTCGAGATGGCGAGGATCGTGCTCGCGGAGAAGATTCTCGGGGGGAGAAAGGTCGTCGTGAGCGCAGGACCCACCGCGGAGAACATCGACCCCGTCCGTTACCTCTCCAACCGGGCCTCGGGCAAGATGGGGTTCTCGCTGGCGCGCGTGGCCCTTCGTTTCGGTGCGGACGTAACGCTTGTGACGGGCCCGACCGCCCTTGCCGATCCCTATTTCATGAAGACCGTCCGCGTGCGCACGGCGGAGGAGATGCGGGAAGCGGTCGAGCGGGAATCCACGGATGCGGACGCCGTCGTGATGTGCGCCGCCGTGGCCGACTTCCGTGCCGCGACGGTCGCTCCCTCCAAGATCAGGAAAAACAGCGACGGATGGAAACTGGAGCTTGCCCCCACCGTCGACATTCTCGAGGGGCTTGGGAAAAACAAGGGACGGCGGGTTCTCGTCGGGTTCGCGGCGGAAACGGGCGACATCGCGCAGAACGCCGTCGCGAAGATGAGAAAGAAGAACCTGGATGCAATTGTCGCAAACGACGTCTCCCGCACCGACATCGGGTTCGAATCGGATGACAACGAGGTGCGGATCTTCTTCTCCGACGGCGAGATCCGGGAACTTCCCCTTGCCACGAAAGAAGGGATCGCGGTCGGGGTCTGGCTGGCCCTCCACGGCAAGCTGTTCACGGGATGACGAAACGCCTCTCCCGGAACATGGTCGCCGCCTACCTGCGGGAAATCGGGATCGACTACGTCCTGGTCCCCGCCCGCGGCCCGCAGGGCGCCGAAGCCGCACCCTTGCCTGCACGGGAAGGCGAAGAGACACTCGAGGACATCCGGAAGGAGGTTGTGGCGTGCCGCCGGTGCCCACTCTGCTCCGGCCGGACCAACGTCGTCTTCGGGGTCGGCAACCCCCGGGCGAGGCTGATGTTCGTCGGGGAGGGGCCGGGGGCGGAGGAGGACCGGCAGGGCGAACCGTTCGTCGGGGCGGCGGGGCGGCTGCTTACCAAGTGGATCCAGCGCATCGGGATGGTCCGCCAGGACGTCTACATTGCGAACATCGTCAAGTGCCGGCCTCCGGGGAACCGGGCGCCTCTCCCGGAAGAGGCGGCGGCCTGCCTGCCCTATCTCCGGAGGCAGATCCGGGCCATCCGGCCCGAGATCCTCTGCACGCTCGGTGCCGTGGCGCTGAACCATCTCCTCGGGAACAACGACCGGATCACGCGGGCGCGGGGGAACTGGCGCGATCTGGACGGGATCCCCGTCCTTCCCACCTATCACCCGGCCTATATTCTGCGCAACGCGACGCGGGAGCACGAGGTGCTGGCCGATTTCGATCTCCTTGCCCAACGCCTCCGATCGGGGTGAGATGGACGATTCCCTTCCCGCGGTAAAGGTCAGCAGAAAAGCGGAGGAGCGGCTCCGTTGCGGACACCTCTGGGTGTTCGGGGACGACCTGCGGGAGGTTCCGCCTCGCCTGCCGCACGGGCAGTGGGTTCTCGTCATCTCGCGCACGGGGGCATTACTGGGGACCGCCACCTGCAACCTCTCGAGTAGGATCGCGCTTCGGCTCGTTTCGCGCGGCACGGAGCTCCCCTCGAGGGCGTTCCTCGAAAAGAGGATCCGCCAGGCGCTACGCCGGCGGGAGGAGGCGGGAATGGGGGGCCAGGAAGCCCTTCGTCTGGTGTATTCCGAAGGAGATTTCCTCCCCGGACTTATCGTCGACCGGTTCGGGAGCCTCCTCTCCGTGCAGATCCTCACGGCCGGGATGGAGTTGCTCCGGGGTGAGATCGTGTCGGTTCTCGACGATTTGCTGTCCCCACGCCTCCTTTACGAGCGGTCCGAGGGGGTTTTCCGCAGGCTCGAGGGGCTGCCGGAGAGAAAAGGGGTGCTCGGGGGTGCCGGACCTCCGCAGGAAACGGTTACCTTGGACGGATGTCGCTTTCTGGTGGACGCGGAGGCGGGCCCGAAGACGGGGTTCTTTCTGGATCATCGGGAAAACCGGAAGATTGTACGGGGGCTGGCGCGGGGGAAGTCGGTGCTCGACGGATTCTGTTCCACCGGGGCCTTCGGAATATACGCCCTCGCGGGAGGCGCGGCGAGAGTGCTCGGAGTCGACGTTTCAGGGGAATCGGTTGCCGCGGCGGGCGAAAACGCGGCTCGGAACGGGTTCGGGGACGGGTGGGTGGGAAGGGCGGGAAACCTCTTTCCCGTGCTGCGGGAGCTATTGAGCGCCGGACGCAAATTCGACCTCGTCATCCTCGATCCCCCCTCCTTCGCCAGGTCCCGGGAGGGAAGGGAGGGGGCGGTCCGGGGATACCGGGACATCAACCGGCTCGGCCTGTCCCTTCTGGCACCCGGCGGGATCCTCGCCACCTCTTCTTGCACGCAACTGGTCGATATGGCCAAATGGTTAGAGGCGCTCCGGGACGCGGCCGCCGACGCCCGTGCGGACGTTCACGTCATCGCCAAAGGGGGGCAGTCCCCCGACCACCCGGTCCTTCTCGGGGTGCCCGAAACGGAATACCTCAAATTTGCCGTGTTGCGTGTGAGGGGAACGTGAAGCCGCCTGTCCATACATCGTACATTCCCCGGGGCTACGCCGCTCCTTTCAACGGGCGGGGACGCCGGTGGAGGGTGATCGCGATTCTCCTGTGGCTTGCCGCGGCGTGGGGCGTCGGCGGGTCCCTGGCCGCAGCCCCAGGCCGCGTGATGGTCGCGACAATCGCCACGTCCATCAACCCCGTCACCGCCGATTTTCTTTCCTCCGTCATCGAACGCGCGGAGGAGGAGAAGGCGACGATGCTCGTCCTCGAGCTGGACACCCCCGGAGGGCTCGACACCTCCATGCGGCAGATGGTCCAGGAGATCATCCGGACCCCCGTCCCGGTTGCGGTGTACGTTTCCCCCCCCGGATCCCGGGCCGCCTCCGCGGGGGTACTGGTCACCCTTGCGGCGGATATCGCCGCCATGGCTCCCGGCACCAACATCGGGGCGGCGCATCCCGTCGGCATCGGCGGCGGGGGGATGGACAACACGATGGCGAGAAAGGTGGAGAACGACGCCGCCGCGTATGCCCGGTCCCTCGCGGAGAAGAAGGGGCGCAACGGGGAGTGGGCCGAGAAGGCGGTCCGCGAGAGCGCATCCCTGACGGAAACGGATGCAAAAAAGCAGCGTGTGATCGATCTCGTCGCCCCGTCCCTGAAAGACCTCTTGTCGGCCATCGACGGGCGCGTAATCGAGAAGGGCGGGGAAAAGGTCACCCTGCGGACGAAGGGCGCCGAGATAACGCGCATTCCGATGGGGTTTCGGCACCAGGTGCTTTCCGCGATGGCGGACCCGACCATCGCGTATATCCTGATGATGATCGGCATCTACGGGATCTTCTTCGAGCTCTCCAACCCCGGAGCGGTCTTCCCGGGCGTGGTGGGAGGGATCTCCCTGATCCTGGGGTTCTATTCCCTGCAGACGCTCTCGGCCAATTATGCGGGGTTTCTTCTCATCGCGCTGGCGATGATACTCTTCATTCTGGAGATCAAGATCGCCTCCCACGGGGCCCTGACCATCGGGGGGGTCATCTCCCTGGCCCTCGGCAGCATCATGCTTTTCCGGTCCTCCGCGGATCCGTATCTGCGCATCTCCTGGGGGGTCATCCTCACCATGGTCGGGCTCACCGCCGTGTTTTTCGGGACCGTCGTCACCCTTGCGGTTCGCAGCCAGCTTCGTCGGCCCGCGACGGGGTCGGAGGGGATGATCGGGGAGACCGGGGTGGCGGTGGCGGACTTCACGGGAAAGGGGAAGGTCTTCGTCGTCGGGGAATTGTGGGACGCGGAGTGCCTCCTCCCCCTTAGGAAAGGCGACAAGGTGACGGTTGTGAATCGAAAGGAAATGACGCTGGTCGTGAAGCCGCAGGAAAATGCTCCGCTCTAGCCCGCATTTCTCACCAGCCTTCTGCTGCGGTGGCGGATACGGGCATGTCTACTGCGTTGCGCTCGGTCGGGCTCCTCGCCGTACTGTACAGTACGTCTCCGGGGCCCTCGGTCGCGCGCCTTGTATCCACGCCCGTCTCCACCCCCTCGCGACGAACCCTGGTGAGAAATGCGGGCTTGTCCGGCGGAACCCCCATAGGAGGTAGCGCGCAATGTTCCCCTCTGTTGCGATTCTGATCATCGCCGTCCTGTTCCTGTACAGCGCCATCAAGATATTGAACGAGTACGAACGAGGCGTGATCTTTCGACTGGGTCGTGTCATCGGCGCCAAGGGACCCGGACTGATCCTCCTCATCCCGTTAATCGACAAGATGGTCCGGGTCGACCTGCGCGTGGTGGCGATGGACGTCCCCTCGCAGGATGTGATCACCCGGGACAACGTGTCCGTCAAGGTGAACGCCGTCCTCTATTTCCGCGTTCTGGACCCTAACCGGGCGATCATCACCGTGGAGAACTACCTGTACGCCACTTCCCAGCTGGCCCAGACGACCCTTCGGTCCGTCTGCGGGCAGGCCGAGCTCGACGACCTGCTTTCCGAACGAGAGAAGATCAACGCGCACATCCAGGAGATCCTCGACAAGGACACGGACCCCTGGGGGATCAAGGTGGCGAAGGTGGAAATCAAGCACATCGACCTGCCGCAGGAGATGCAGCGCGCCATGGCGAAGCAGGCGGAGGCGGAGAGGGAGCGGCGCGCCAAAGTCATCGGCGCGGAGGGGGAGTTCCAGGCGGCGCAGAAAATGACCGATGCAGCCGAGATCATGAGCGAGCACCCGATCGCGCTTCAACTGCGGTACCTCCAGACGTTGCGGGAAGTGGCGACGGAGCACAATTCCACGACGCTCTTCCCGATCCCGATCGACATGTTCACGCCGTTCCTGAAGTTGGCAGAAGCTGCCAAGAGGGAGGCCGCACCCGGCAGGACCCAGAAGAAAGAGGAGGGCGGGGTGTAAGGCCCATCTTGGACAGCAAGCCGTTTGCCGGAAAGCGGGGCGCGGGGTTCGCCACGCTCCTTCTCGTTTTCACCGCCGGGGCCATCCTTCTGGGTGCGTGCGCCGCTCCCGGCTCGCCCCGGCGCGGCGAACTTCCGCCCGCGCCTCTTCCC
>JBAUKK010000123.1:0-4709 GCA_049577645.1 Candidatus Deferrimicrobiaceae bacterium | reverse complement strand
TCTGCAACATCCGCTTCCCTGATAGTCGACTTGTCGAAATTGAAATTGATATGAAGGACCAGGCGGTCTATCACCTTGGGAGCGGGTTTTGGGCCCGGAGGAGGATTCACGCTGACCGTCGTCGATGCCGTCTGGGTGCCGCCCCCGCCTTTCGCAGCGATCGTGTATTGGGTCGTGGCTGTGGGGCACACTTCCCGGGAGCCGCTGGGATCCACGCTCCCGATGCCCGGATCGATAGAGGCGCTGGAGGCGTCCGTAGTAGACCAGGCGAGCTTTGCGCACTTGCCCTCCTCTATCGTGGCCGGGTCCGCTGAAATCGAGACGGTCGGCGCTGCCATGACGGGTGCCGGTTTCGGCGCTTCCACCTTCTTCGGGCAAAGGGCATTCGCGCGGGCGGTCGCCTCATTCGCCTTGGCGATCCCCTCTGCGGTACGGCACGCCAAATAGATATCGTATGCTTCGTTCTTCATCTTCTCCACGGCGGCGAACTCCGTGGGGCATTCCTTGTCCTTTCCGGCGGCCCTTGCCGCTTCCACGGCTCTCTCCGCGGCCGGGAGTTCTTTATGGTAGTACATCATTCCGCGCTTCGGCGCGTGTTCGAGCCCCGCGCATCCCGAAAATACGACAAGAAACAAAACAAGACTGACGGCAGAAAGCCGATTCACCAACCTGTGGGGCATCGTCGCTTCTCCTCTCTCGAAATTTAAACGGGAACCGCCGCTATTTCACAATCAGGTCGTTTTTCACCGATTTGACACCCTGAACACCACGGGCAACCTCTCCTGCTCGCCTGACACTCTGTGCCGAATCGACAAAACCGCTCAACTGGACTTCCCCTTTGAACGTCTCGACATTGATCTGGAGCACTTTCAGCGATGGATCGTCAAAGATCGAGGCTTTTACCCTGGTTGTGATCGCCGAGTCATCGAGATACTGGCCGGAACTTTCGCGGTTTGGCGTGGATGCGCACCCCAGGAATGCGGTGACCAACGTGATGCAGACCAGGAAAATCAATATAAGATTCCTTTTTCCCATGATGCTCTCTCCTCTCGTCTGGTTCGTGCACGAACGCATGTCGCCAAAGCGCCGATTCCCGATATTCCAGAGAATGCCCCATGCTTATCCTTTCCGCCGGCATCGGGTATCGGCATTTGTCCGAAACGCGAGCAGATGTTTGTCTGATTCTCGGATCGGTGTTTGTCCGATGGCAGGAAGGGGAGACGCGCTTTACCCCTTGTCTCGCCCGGAGGAGTGTGTATCGTATGGGCGACAAGGGGAAGAGGATGGTGGAATCCATCGTCATCGAATTGACCGCAACGGGAAGGGGGTCCCTCGCGGGACGGACCATGGGGGTTGCCGCCCTCCTTCTCCTGTTCGGGCTGCTGGCACCTCCGGGAGTGTCGCCCGGCTCTGCCGCCGCTCCCGGCAACCTCCCTCCACACGGCGTAATGATTGGGGACAATTCCGTCTTTCGCCCCGGGAATGTCCGCGTCTCCGAGCGTCTCTTCGGTCTCCCGGGACTCACCAACGTCGGTCGCGTGGGCAACGGAATCTTTCGGGGCGCCCAGCCGCAACCCGGAGGATACGCCACACTGAAGGCGATGGGTGTCAGAACGGTGATCAACCTTCGCACCCGTCACGGGGAGAGGAAGGCGGTCGAGGCGGCGGGGATGCGATACGTCGAGATCCCCATGAGTGTGTGGAAGAATGTAGACCCGGCGGCGGTGCGGAAGGCGCTGTCGGTGATGACAGACCCCGCGAACCAGCCCGTATTCGTCCACTGCTTACACGGGGCGGACCGCACGGGTGTGGTGGCGGCGGTCTACCGGATGGAGGTCGACGGGTGGAGCGAAGCGGATGCGGAGGCGGAGATGGAGGCCTTTGGTTTCCACGAGTTCTGGTCACAGTTCAAAGAGTTCATTCGCCGGTACCCGGAAGGAGCAGAAGGGGATCCGGGGCGGGAACGGCCCGTAACTCCATGCATCCCCTCTTCATAAAACCATTCAAATCATAGGACAAACACCGGCTTGAGAATCGGACAGACCACGATTCATATTTCGGACATACGCCGATGCCCCAGGCGCGGGGACGGGATTACTGTGATGATGCCGAGTCCGAATAAACTTTCGGCAACCTCCCGGGGCAACCCGGAATCCGCACGATCCGGCAGAGAAAAGGAGTCTACATGTCGACGTCGAATGCAACCCCCGAAGGCCGGTACGACAACAAGGGGAAAGGTAACGGATCCAGGCCCGACGGCAAGTTTCGACGGGCGTTCCTTGCCGGAGCCATCGCACTTGCCCTCCTGTTGCCAAACGCGGGTTTCGCCAAGGAGCCCGTCCCTGCCGTCGCACCCGAGAAGGGGGCGGTGGCGGCCGTCGACAATCTTCTGATCACGACGCCTCCCCCTCCCCCCAACGTGCGAAAACCCGTCCTGTCGTGGGGGACGGGGAACGGCAGGAGCTATTGGATCCCGGCGGGGGAGATTTTGGGCTTCGAGGCGCTCCTCAACGTGTACGGCCGCATCGCTGACCCCGACCTGGTGGACGAGAGATATTCGGAAGGGAATAAGGTCTACAGTGTGACCCCGTCCACCATCTGGAGGCACCTCACCAAAGGTCCCTGGGGATTCGACGGCGATACCTTCCAGATCAACCAGATCCAGCATCCCTATCAGGGAGCCGTCTATCAGGGATTCGCGCGATCGGCCGGCATCGGCTTCTGGGGATCGTCCGCCTATACCTTCCTGGGCAGCTTTGTCTGGGAGGTGGCCGGGGAGACCACGACGCCCTCGATCAATGACCAGGTCGCGAGCGGCATCGGCGGGAGCCTCCTGGGGGAGCCGCTCTTCCGGCTGGCGAGCCTGGTGCTCGAAGACGGCGGCGATCACCCCGGATTCTGGCGCGAGCTGGGCGCGGCGGTGATCTCGCCCCCAACCGGCTTCAACCGCCTCGCTTTCGGCGACCGGTTCAAAGGGGTGTTCCCGAGCCACAACCCGGCCACCTTCACGCGCCTGCGGCTCGGCACGAGCCTGACCGACCACGTGGCCGGCATCAACAATGTCCCTGTCGACCGGACCGAGGCGACCGGAGACTACTCCCTCTCCTACGGGCTCCCCGGGAAAGACGGTTACACCTATGATCGCCCTTTCGACTTCTTCCACTTCCAATTCACCGCCGTCTCCGGCAGGAGCGCCTTCGAAAACATCATGACCCGTGGCCTCCTCTTCGGAAAGAAATACGAGGCAGGCGACGACTATCGCGGGGTGTGGGGCCTTTACGGGAGCTTCGACTACATCTCGCCGCAGGTCTTCCGCGTCTCCAGCACGGCCCTTTCCCTCGGTACCACCGGCCAGTGGTGGCTCTCGCGTGCGATCGCACTCCAAGGCTCGGCGCTCGGCGGCATCGGATACGGCGCGGGGGGCACCGTCCGCGGCAGCGAGGACCGCGACTACCACTACGGCGGGGCAGTGCAGGGGCTTCTCTCGGCCCGCCTGATCTTCGGCGACAAGGCCATGTTCGACATGACGGGCCGCGAGTACTATATCAGCGGCTTCGGTGCCACCCAGCAGGATGGATCGGAGCGCATCTTCCGCGGGAACGCGTCGTTCACCGTGAGCGTTTACAAACGCCACGCGCTCGGGATCCAGTACGTCATGTCGAACCGGGATGCGTCCTCTTCCATTGTCTCCAATAGTCACCAGACGGTTGGAACCTGGAGCATCGCCTACAACTTCCTCGGCGACTCCCGGTTCGGCGCCGTCGAGTGGCGGCCTGCCGTAATCGAGGCCCGCTAAAGCCGGATGCCACGGGAAGCGAAGGGAATAATGGCGAAAACCATCGTCCTCCGAATCGGTCTTGTACTGGCCGTGTGGCTTCTTCCCCTCGGCCATCGATGTATCGCGGAGGATAACGGGGCGATTTCACGGAGCATCGAAGCCGTAAAAACGGACTTCGGGAATTTTTACCTGGATCGGGCGAACCTGACAAAGCTCGGAATCGGTGTTGCCGGGGCCGCCGTGTTCGCCAACACGGGGATGGATCGGTATATCCGCAACAAGTACCAGGACGACCTGCGCAGCAAGGAAACCAACGAAGCAACGAAAACATTCAACATGTCCGGAACCGCGCTCGCTCTCGTTACCGTGCCGGTCTACATCGGCACCTACGGGGCCGGGTTGTGGCTTCATAATTCGACGATGGAGGAATGGGCCCAAAAATCGTTCCGGGCGACCGTCGTGGGCGGACCGGCCCTGTTGTTCCTGGCGACGGCAATCGGGGCAGACCGGCCGAACGAGGGAGATTCCCATTGGAAGCCGTTTCACAATATCCATGGAGTCAGCGGTCACGCGTTCATCGGCGGGATTCCCTTCATTGCCGCTGCGAAAATGAGCGAAAATCTCTACCAGAAGGCGATTTTTTACGGGCTATCGACGGTGACGGGGCTCTCCCGGATCAACGACGACCGGCACTATTTTTCCCAGGTGGCCCTGGGGTGGTACCTCGCGTATTTGAGCTGCGCCGCCGTCGAGAAGGGATACGATCGGCAGGAAGGACGCGTGCACGTCCAATTAGCGGTCGTCCCGAAAGGGGTCGCGATTACGTTACAGAAGAGCTATTAACATGTTTGGATGCCACCCACAAAACTACTCGTGCAATGTCCTCAATCGAGGAGGCAAGCATCATCAGTGTTTCCACCCGGCCCGGAAC
>JBAUKK010000122.1:0-12542 GCA_049577645.1 Candidatus Deferrimicrobiaceae bacterium | reverse complement strand
CATGAGAGCCTTGTTGAAGGAGACATCCAGATTCAGGTTCTTGAGCCCCTTGTAGAGAAGGGAGAGCACGAGAACCACGGCCACCGGAAAGATGAGGACCGGCACGATTCCTCTCGCGGCGCGGACCGGGTTCCAGCGCGAAAGGACGGTGCGCTTGATATAGGTGAAGGTCAACCAGCCCAGGAATCCGCCGCACAGGGGAGAGATGAGCCAGCTCAGGACCACCGAACCCAGTTTTCCCCAGTGTACGGCGGACAACCCTCCCACGAGGATCCCGAATCCCACGATCGCGCCGATGATGGAGTGGGTGGTGGAGACGGGAAGGCCGAGGAACGTGGCCAGATTGAGCCACACTCCCGCGGCAAGAAGGGCGGCGAGCATTCCCAGCACGAACAGTTCCGGCCGGCCCTGGAATACCGCGGTGGAGACGATCCCCTTGCGGACCGTATCGGTTACGTGCCCCCCGACGAAAAACGCTCCCGCGAACTCGAACACCGCCGCGAGCAGGACGGCCTGCTTCATGGTGATCGCGTGGGAGCCCACGGAAGTCCCCATGGCGTTGGCAACGTCGTTGGCCCCGATATTCCAGGCCATGTAGACGCAGGCCGCCGTGGCAACCCAGAGAACCCAGGGGTCAAGTCCCAACATGATTCCTTGCTACTTGGAGAGGAATAGACGAAGGCGGTTTCCCACCTTCTCTGCGCCGTTGGCGATGTCCCCCACGCATTGGAAAACGCGCATCCAGAGGACGATGTTCAGGGCCCCCAGTTCATCCTCCAGGGTGAGTAGCTTCTGAAGAAGTTCATGCTGCCGAATATCCGCCTCATGCTCCATCTTGCTGAGGGCGGAGATCATCTCCACTATTTTCCCCGCTTCGACGCCCCCGAAGGAGGCTTCCACGAGTTCATCCAGCTCCCCGCTGATCTTGGCGTACTGCTCCACGGTCACCATGACCTGGTCCAGGAATTTCCAGAAGAGTTCACGGATCGATTCGGGAAAGGGAAGCTTCTTCATCCGGTAGAGGACGGCTACATCTTCGGCGACATCGCTGATCCGGTCCTGGAACCGGAGGATGTCCAGGAGGTCCGTCCTGTCTACGGGAGTGAAGATGGTGCTGGGCAGGTCGCTTCGTATCTGGTTCTTGATCTCGTCGGCCTCGAATTCCGCCTTCTCCACTTTTTCCGTGATGATCCTGATCTGTTCCTCGTCATTCTTCTCGATGGCCCGGAAAAGATCGGGAATCAGCCGGACGCACTCCATGATCTTGACCATATGGTCCTGCAGGGGACCAAAGGGAGATTTTGCGAAAAGTTCGAATATGGTGCGCCTCATGGCCATCCATCCTGTTCTTCCCGGATTTACCCGAGCATCTTACCAGAAAGAGGGCGGAGCAACACGCACGGTTTCATCACCCCTCCCGCGCGCGATGCGCAAGCCGGTCCCCGCTCCCCGCCGAAGGCGCCGGGTACGCTGGCGTCCCCCGGGTGTTTCGGATTACAGTAGGAACATATCGCCCGGGAGGAGAGCCATGATCCGCAAGATCCAGCACATCGGGGTGGCGGTCAGAAGCCTGTCCGACGCCATCCCCTTCTACCGTGACGTTCTGGGACTGGAGTTCCTCGGAATCGAGGAGGTGGCCGAACAGAAGGTCCGCACGGCGATCTTCCGGGTGGGGGAGAGCACGATCGAGGTGCTCGAGACGACGTCGGCCGACGGTCCGGTCGGGAAATTCCTCGAGAAGAACGGGGAGGGGATCCATCACCTCTGTCTCCGGGTGGACGACGCGGAGGCGGCGCTCGCGCACGCGAGAGAAAAAGGGGTCCGCCTGATCGACGAAACGCCGCGGGCCGGGGTCCACGGGATGAAGATCGGGTTCCTCCACCCGAAGTCGACCTTCGGCGTCCTCACCGAGTTCGCGGAAGGGGAGGAAAGCCATTGATGGCAACCGTTCCGTCCCCCCCCGGGGGACGCGTGCTTTTGTTGTGCCTGCACAACCACCAGCCGGTAGGGAACTTCGACTCCGTTATCGGGGAGGCGAGCGACCGGTCGTACTTTCCGTTCCTCGAAACCGTCGCCCGGTTTCCCACGATCAAGGTGACGCTCCACTATTCGGGTTTTCTCCTCCGGTGGATTGCGGAAAACCGACCGGAGATGTTTTCCCTGCTCAAGGACCTCGTATCGCGGGGGCAGGTGGAGATCCTCGGCGGGGGGATGTACGAGCCGGTGATGCCCCTTCTTCCGGAGAGGGACCGGAGGGGCCAGATCGGCGATCTCGCCGAAACCGTGGGCAGGTACTTCGGAAAGAAGCCACGGGGAATGTGGCTTGCGGAGCGGGTATGGGAGCCGGAACTGCCCGCCACGCTTTTTGCGGCCGGGGTGGGATACCTGCCGCTTGACGACTTCCATTTCCTGCGGGCGGGGATTTCCGGGGAGGAACTCGACGGGGTCTACCTGACGGAAACGAACGGGGCAATGGTCCGCCTCTTCCCGGGGAGCGAACGGCTCCGGTACCTCATCCCCTTCGGAGACGTGGAGGAGACGCTGCGGACGGTGGAGGCGATGACGTCCCGGGACGTTCCGTACCCGGCGGCCATCCTGGCCGATGACGGGGAGAAGTTCGGCGTATGGCCCGGGACCCACGACACGGTCTACACGCAGGGGTGGCTTCGAAGATTCTTCGAGGGGATCGTTGCCCGGGGGGACTGGCTCCGGACGATGACCTTCGGGGAGTATGTCTCCGCCGCTCCCCTCCGGGGGAAGGTCTACCCGCCTTCCTGCTCCTACATCGAGATGGGGGAGTGGGCGCTTCCTCCCGCCGAGGCCATGCGGTTCGGGGGGTTGCTTCACGACTTCCGTTCCGGAAAGTTCCCGGAAATGAAGCCCTTCGCCCAGGGGGGGAATTTCCGGGGCTTCCTGCGAAAATACGAGGAGGCGAACCAGCTTCACAAGAGGATGCTGTGGGTCAGCGGGCGGGTGCAGGCGGCGTCGAAGCAGGGGGGCGGGCCGGAGGCGCGCGATTATCTCTATCGCGCCCAGTGCAACGACGTGTACTGGCACGGGATTTTCGGGGGTCTTTATCTGAACCATCTCCGGGAGGCGGCCTACGCGAACCTGCTCCGCGCCGAGGGGCTTTCCGACCGAAACCTGCACGGCGGGAAGGACAGGTGGACGGAAGCGGCGAGCGGCGATCTCGACATCGACGGGGGGGAGGAGGCGATTCTCAAGACGCCGGACCTCACCCTTCTCGTCCACGGCCACGACGGGGGGGCGGTCACCGAGATCTCCCTCCCCCGGCGCGGGTTTGCCCTCGGACATGTCCTGACCCGGCGGGAGGAGGCGTACCACCGGAAGTTCAAGGATGCGGGCGGAGAGTTCGATGGGCGCACGAGCATCCACGACCTGCTGGTCCTCAAGGACCCTTCGGTTGCGGAAGCGCTGGTCGTGGACCCGTGGCAGCGTGCGTCCTTCCGGGAGGCTTTTTACCGGGAGGAGGACGCCGTCGAGGAAATTCTCAACGAAAGGGTCGCTCCGTTGTGCGCGACGGCCGGAAAGGAAGCCAGGGGGAAGATCACCCGGAGCAGCGAGCGGATCCGCCTCGCCATGGAGGTGCCGCTCCGGGGAGACGGCGCCGACCTGGTTCTCGAAAAGGCCCTTGCCCTCGGGGTCTCCAAGGAACGGATCGAGGCCCGGTACCTGCTTCGAAACGTGGGCGAGCGGGCGGCGTGGGGGAGGTTCGCATCGGAGTGGAACCTGAACTTCCTCTCGGGGAGCGGCCCGGACCGGTGGTACGAGGGGATCGGGGAGAGAAAAGAGGAGTTGTCCTCCCGCGGCGTTACGGAAGGCCTGAAAATGTTCCGTATCGTGGACAACGCGAGGGGGATCGCCGTAGAGGTGAGAGCGGACCGGGATTTCACCCTTCTGCGGTACCCGGTAGAGACGGCGTCCCTGTCGGAGTCCGGGGTGGAAAAGATCCATCAGGGGGTCTGCCTCCGCCTCCTCTTTCCCGTGCGCCTGGGGCCGGGGGAAACCGGGGAATATTCATTGGATTTGTCCGTATTTTCCGTTGCGCCTCCGTAAGCAAGACGGTATGTTGTAGCGGATTCGATCGAGCAGGGCGAATCCGCCCACAAGGAGGGGAAGCGATGAGAATCGGGAAAGTGCTGGCTGTTCTTGTCGTGCTGTCGTTCACCGCGACGTCGGCGATGGCCGCGGGATTCCGCCTGCCCGAGCAGGGAGCCAAAGCGATGGGGATGGGGATGGCCTTCACCGCCCAGGCGGACGACCCATCGGCGATCTACTTCAACCCGGCGGGGATCGTGCAGCTGGAAGGGCAAAACCTGATGGTCGGCGGGACGTACGTCCGACTGAACGGGGCGGACTTTACCGGAACGACCCCCCTGACGTTCAACACGGGCACCGGCCTCTTCGACATCGAGTCGGAAACGCAGGAGGACCTGGGCTTCGTACTCCCCAACGCCTACTGGACGAGAAAGGCTTCCCCCAACTTCGCCTACGGCGTGGGGATCTTCGCTCCCTTCGGCCTGGCGCAGGAGTACGGGAACCGGCAGACGAGCATCTTCCGGAACCAGGTCACCAATGTCGAGATCCAGACGATCGTCGTCAACCCCACCGTCGCCTGGAAGGTCAACGACGTCCTGTCGGTGGGCGCCGGGATCGATTTCCTGTACGGAAAGGCCGACCTGTCCCAGGCGGGAGTGGTACGACTCGGTGCGGCGCCCCTGGACCAGGTGAACATCTTCCAGCTCGACCTGGAAGGGGACGGGACGGCGTGGGGGTACAATCTCGGGGTCCTGCTGACGCCGACGGAAAACATCAAGGTCGGGGCCAGCTACCGAAGCAGCTTCAAGCTCGAAATCGATGATGCCGATGTGGATCTCGTGGACATCAACGGCACGATCCCCTTCGTCCCCCCCGGGCCGTTCACCGCCGCCCAGGTGTTCGGCGGTTCGACGTTCCACTCCTCGGCATCCACGACGATCAACCTGCCTGCGACACTCCAGCTGGGCGTCGCCTACATCCGTGACCGACTGACCCTCGAGGTGGACCTCGACTGGACCTTCTGGAGCACCTTCAAGGCCCTGGCCATCGATATCCGGGACAACAACGGTCTCCTCCCGGACGCAACGAGGCCCGAGAACTGGGATGACGTGGTGACGGTCGATATCGGTGCGGAATACCGCGTGACCGATCCCCTGGCCCTTCGCCTCGGGTTCCGGTGGGATCCCAGCCCGATTCCGGCCGACACCTTGTCCCCGCTTCTCCCCGACGCCGACCGGTTGTATTACTGTGCCGGCGTCGGCTACAAGCTCCGCAACTGGACCTTCGACTTCTCCTACTTATACCTGGACAAGAAGGACAGGTCGGTGAACAACCAGGTAAACGTCGCCGCGCCTTCCATCGGATCCGGTTTCGACGGCACATGGTCGGGCAACGCGCACCTCGTGGCGTTCGACGTCGGGTACAAGTTCTAGGAAACCGGCCGCTTCCGGCGGCCTCATCTTCCCGGGGGGGGCAAGTCACGGCCCCCCTTTCGTTTTGTGGTACAATCCGGATTCCGCGAAAGTACCACACCAGCCCAAGGAGGCAGCCTTAGATGAAGAGCCCGAAGGCGTCGAAGCAGTTGCTGGACATGTTGAACGATGCGGTGGCGAGGGAACTCCAGGTTTCCGTGCAGTACCTGTGGCAGCACGTGCAGTGGATGGGCGTGAAAGGGTTCGCCGTCAAGGACGAACTGAAGAAGATCGCCATCTCGGAAATGAAGCACGCCGAAAAGATCGCCGAGCGGCTCGTCTACCTCGGAGGGAAGCCGACCACCAAGCCCTCTCCCATCGTCGTCGGGGACACGCTGAAGCAGATGCTCCAGACGGACAAGAAGGACGAGGAGGGCGCGATCGCGCTCTACCGGAAGATCATCGATGTGGCGAGAAAGGAAGGCGACGAGGTCACGGAGAAGATGTTCCGGGACATCCTCGCCGAGGAAGAGGGGCACCACGACACGTTCACGGGGCTGCTGGAAGACCTGTAGCATCCCTGTTGGCCCAAGTTGCCGCGTGACGCCTTCGGATAGCTCCGTGGACGGGACTTCCCGGAATCTCCCGGGCGCGAGGCGTCTGCGCGTGGCCTCCCGCCGGCTTCTTGCCTGGTTCGCCCGGTCGGCGAGGAAGATGGACTGGCGGGAGACCGGCGACCCGTACCGCATCTGGGTATCGGAGATCATGCTCCAGCAGACCCGGGCGGGCGCGGTCACCCCCTATTACCGCCGATTCCTCTCGGCATTTCCCACGGTGCGCGCACTTGCGGAGGCGCCCCGGGACCAGGTGATGAAGCTCTGGGAGGGGCTGGGATACTATTCCCGGGCCCGGAACCTCCACGTTGCCGCGGCGATTATCGCCCGGGAACACGGTGGCCGTCTGCCCCAAGATCCCCGGGAGTTGGCGGCGCTGCCCGGGATCGGCCGGTCCACCGCGGGCGCCATCGCGGCGATCGCCTTCCGCGCGGACACACCCATTCTCGACGCCAACGCGAAACGGGTCATCGCCCGGCTCTTCTCAGTCAAGGAACGGCTCTCCCTGCCGTCCGTGGAGCGCCGCCTGTGGACGATCTCGCGGGGGCTGATCCCTCCCGGGAAGGGAAGGGAAACCGCCCTTGCGCTGATGGACCTCGGGGCGACCATATGTGTCCCACGGCGCCCGCATTGCCCCGCCTGTCCCCTGAAAGGCCACTGTGAGGGTCATCGCGACGGCATCCAGGAAACGATTCCCGCAAAAGCGGCGAAAAAGATTCTCCCCCATCACGACGTGGTCGTTGCGTGGATCGCCGACGGGAAGGGGAGGGTCCTCACCGGCCGCCGGCCCGACCGGGGGCTTCTGGGCGGCCTCTGGGAACTCCCCGGCGGTCGAAGAAGGCCGGAGGAAACGAGGGGAGAGGCCCTCCGGAGGGAGCTGCGGGAAGGGTGGGGAATGCGCGTTACGATCGGGGACCGGATCGCGTCGCTCCCCCAGGGGTTCAGCCATTTCCGGACCACGGTGCACGCCTACCGGTGCCGCCGGACGGGCGGACGGCCGGGCCGGGAAAGGGAATGGCGCTGGGCGCGGCCGGAGGATCTGGCGGATCTTGCGTTTCCCCGGACCTACCGCAGGCTGATCGAGACGATCTTTCCGAAAGAAGGAAGGGGAAAACCTCTACCCCGATTGTATTGACGGCGCACGGGGGATCAGGCGGTCGATCGCGGTCGTCCTCGTGGGATCCCGTGGCGGGGACTTGGGGTGAAAGACCCTCCCGCCCCCCGTCACAGGGAGGCCAGGGCCTTTTCGATCTTTTTCACGTGTACCTTCTCGAAGGCCACGAGATGGTCGAAGATCTTCTTGATCTCGGGGTCTTTCGCCTTCGACGAGGCGTTCCGGTACAGGTCGGCCGCCTCTTTTTCCAGCGCCAGCGCGATTTCGAGAACGTCCTTCCTGCTTTTCAGGGTGGGAATCTTTCCGAGCAGCTCCTTGTGCGTCTCCTGCATCAGTTCGTCGATGTCGGGCAACCCGTCCCGGACCATGATGTCCTTGTAGGGGGCCCAGCACTCGGAACGGACGTTCTTGTCGTAGGCGTCTTCCAGCTGGAGGAAGTGCTCCTTTTCGTCCATGGCGAGGCCGTCAAGCACCTTGCGCACGTTTTCGTCGCCGATTGTTTTCGACGCCCGGCGGTAGAATACATACGCAGCGAGCTCGGACTCGATCCCCAGGTTCAGGAACTTGAGCGCTTCCTCTGCAACTTTCATGGATGCTTCCTCCGCAAAGAAGATGGCGTGTCGGGTATATCTATAACTATACCATAAGACAGCCGATTCGGCTTATTCTCGCCCCGGGCCCGCCCGGGCATCCGCGTCGGTTTCCACGGCCAACGGCCGCGGTCGTCACACCGCTCAGGTTCCTCCGTAGCCGATCGTCACCTTGTCGGCCTCGAGGATGACGGGGACGTCGCGTCGCCCCTTGCAAAGGGTCATCATCTCGGCCATCGCGGACTTGTCTTTCTGGACGTTTTTGTACACCACGCGGGCGCCGTTTTTCTCGTAATCCATACGAGCGTTGGCTGTGTACCCTCAGGTGTCCTTCCCGAAAATCGTCACGATGCGCGACATGGGTACCTCCTTGGAAGGGTCAAATTCAAACGGCAGCCGCCCCGAACCCTGCCATCGCTTTCAACCGTTGGATGCGAAGAGCGGTCGAGGGATGCGTGGAAAGAAGGGCCGATGCGTCATCGGCAAAATGAAGGAGGGGGTTGACGATGAACAGGTGCTGGGTTCCCCGGTTCTCCCCCGGGACGTGGGCGCCGGACTGCGCGATCTTTCCGAGCGCGGAGGCCAGCCCCAGGGGGTTCCGCGTGAACTGCGCGCTTACGGCGTCCGCGTGGTACTCCCGCTGGCGGGAGATGCTCATCTGGAGAATCTTCGCGGCGATGGGGGCAAGGAGCGCGAGAAGGACCCCGAGCGCGAAGAATGCGACGTTCCCCCGTCCTCTCCCCGTGCCTCCGGACCGCCCCCTCCCGCGGAAGTAAACCCCCCGGAGGAACATGTCGGACAGTAGGGCTATGGCGCCCACCAGGACCGCGGCGCAGATGTTGTAGAGCGTGTCGCGGCTTTTGATGTGGGCCATCTCATGGCCGATCACCCCCTGCAGTTCCTCCCGGTTCAGCCGTTCGAGAAGGCCGGTCGTAACCGCGACGAGGGACTCCGCCGGCCGCCTTCCCGCGGCGAAAGCGTTCATCCCCGTGCTTTCCATCACGAAGACGCGCGGCATCGGAACCCCCGATGCGATGCTCATCTCCTCCACGACGTTTCGCAGTTGCCTGTGGGCAATCGGGTCGGCCTCCCGGGCACCGTGAATCGAGAGGACGATGGAGGATCCGCGGAAATACGCGGTGGAGGCGAGAATCGCGTAGAGGATGAGCGCGAGCGCAATGCCGTATCCGACGCTCCCGTACGCGCCGCCGATCCCTCCCCCGACGGCGAGGAACGAGGCGAAGAGCGCGAGGAAGAGGAGAAGGGACAGGCGGACGTTCCGGGAGGCGGCCTCGTAGAAGGAGAGCATGGGGGCCGCGCGCGGGACGGGAGCTGCCGGCCTTCCGCCGCCGCCTGTCGTCTCACCTGTCAGCCGGGAGATGCCGGGCAAAGCGAAGGGATTCTGGCACAGGTTGCAGTACGCGGCGCCCGGGTGGTTTGCGGTTCCGCAGACCGGGCACGTCTTCTCCACGGCGGCCATGGCGGCTTTGAAGGTCCTTACCGGAGGTCCGCCTTCGGAACGGCCCGGCTTTCTTCCCCGGCCTCGAAATATTCCGCCTGGGAGAAGTCGAATACCGAGGCGATGACGTTGGACGGTATGGACTGGATCCTGTTGTTGTACGTCATCACTGAGTCGTTATAGAACTGGCGCGCGAAGGAGATCTTGTTCTCCGTTCCGGTCAGCTCCTCCTGGAGCGCGGCCACGTTCTGGTTCGCCTTGAGCTCCGGGTACTTTTCGACGACGGCGAAGAGGCTTTTCAGCGATTCCGTCAGGACGTTCTCGGCCTTCCCCTGCGCCGTCGCGCCCTTTGCGGAGATGGCGGCGCCGCGGGCCTCGATGACCCGGGTGAGCGTCTCCTTTTCGTAGGCCATGTAGTCCTTGACGACCTCCACGAGGTTGGGGATGAGGTCGTGCCGGCGCTTCAGCTGCACGTCGATCTGGTGCCAGGCGTTCCGGAACTGGTTGCGGAGCCTGACGAGGACGTTGTACGTCAGAACGAACCAGCCGACGAGCCCGACCGCGAGGATCGCCGGAATCCAGCCCATTTTTCCCCCCCGGAACGGGGTTTTCCCCGCTTTTCTCCCGAACGCTATTTCCCGGTAAGTCTATCGGATGTAAGATGAATGTCAAACGAAAAGGGGGCGATCCCTCCTGCCGTACAAGGGTTTGCGGCCGGACTGCCCGCAGGGAGCGTTCTTCCCCGCGAGGTCGACCCCCCGGGAGCCAGGAAGGTTTTTGAAGACCTATTCCGCCGAAAAGAGGGGGGGGGCGCGGCGCGGGGAACATCCTTCGCGTGCCCCTTCCGCGCCTGCCCGAATGCCGTTTCCGGAACTGCTGGCCCCGGCGGGTTCGGTGGAGGCGTATTTCGCCGCTGTTTCCGCCGGGGCGGACGCGGTCTACCTCGGGCTCCAGAGGTTCAACGCGCGGGCGCGCGCCGAGAATTTCACGCTGGATGATCTCTGCCGGATCCTGCCCCACGCGCGGGATCGCGGGGTCCGGGTCTACCTCGCCATGAACACCGTCCTGACCGAGGCGGACCTGCCCGAAGCGATATCGATGCTCCATCAGGTGGCCCCCCTCTCCCCTGACGCACTCATCGTCCAGGATCTGGGGCTCATGCGTATCTTGCGGGACTTCTTTCCCACGATGAAGTTCCACGTCAGCACGCAGGCGGGCTGCGGCTCCAACGCCGCGGCCGAGGCCTTCGCGGCTTTGGGCGCCGTCCGGGTAATCCTCGAGCGTCACCTGGAATTTTCCGAGGTGCGCAGGATCGTGTCGACCGCACGCGTCGGCGTCGAGATCTTCGTTCACGGGGCGATGTGCTACTCCTACTCGGGAAAGTGCTTCTTCTCCTCCTTCCTCGGGGGAAAGAGCGCAAACCGCGGGGCGTGCGTCCAGCCGTGCCGCCGTCTCTACGGGCACCCCGGCGGGGAGGAGGCGGTCTTTTCCACGCGCGACCTTTCCCTGATCGACCTGCTGCCGGAGCTGGTTCCGCTGGGGTTCGCCGCGTTCAAGATCGAGGGGCGGATGCGGAGCGCGGAGTACGTGAGCGGTGTCGTGTCCGCTTACCGGCGGGCCCTTGACCGGATCCGCGAAGGCAGGAAGACGGAGGCTGTCGAGGAGGGAAGGGAACTTCTGGCGAAAGTGATCGGCCGCAGGGAGACGCCCGGCCTGACGGGGGGCGCAGCCCCCGGGGAGGTCGTTGCCGGAGGACTGACGGGGAACGTGGGAGAGCTGCTGGGTGCGGTCCGGGAGGTCCGGGAGGGGTGGGCACACGTCGCAGCGGAGGCGACCGTCGCGCAGGGAGACCGGCTTCGCGTGCAGTTTCAGAACGACGGCTCCGGAAGGGGGTTTTCCGCGCGGTCGATGCGTGCGGACGGGGAGGGGCTCTACGTCCGGGTTCCGTTCGACGTCTCGCCGGGCGACCTTCTGTTCCGCGTCGGGGGGGGCGGGCGGGCGGAGATCACCCGTTCAGCCCGGCGGGAGCGGGAGGGATTGCCTCCCGGAGGGGTCCGTTTCCGGATCGCCGTGGGAGATGGCGTCCTGGCCGTCGTGGCGTCGTACGGCAAGGCGCACGGGGAATTCTCCTTTCGTGTTTCCGGCGCAGGCGCGCGCGGGGAGGGGAAGGTTCCTCCGGACGCCGAGGCCCGCCTGCGCGCCGCGTACCGGTCCGACCTTCCGCTGGGGGAAATCCGGGTCGAGGGGAAAGGCGCAACCGTCCCGTGGCAAGACGTGACGGCCCTTTTCCTTAAGGCCGCGAGGAAGTTCGACAGGGACTTCTACCTGTCGGGGAAGAACCTCCGTCTCTCCATTCTTCCCACCCTTCGTGTCGCGGGGAGCCGCCGGGAGGCGCTGCCGACCGTCTTTTTCGTGGGCTGCCGGGCCGAACAGCTCGGGGTTCTGCCGCGGATCCCGGAAATCGTTCCGGTAGTGGAGTTCACCCGGGCCCTCGCGCGGGACCCGGCCCCGGGAAACCGGGGGTTCCGGGATAACGCCTACTTCCGTCTTCCCCCCCCGATGCGGGAATCCGACGCTCCTTTTCTCCGGAGGACCGTAAGGGAGGCGATCCGTAAAGGACACCGACGCTGGGTGGTCTCGGACGCAGGGCATTTCCGGCTTTTCGCCGGGTTCGTCCCGAGGAAGCAGGTGACGCTCGTCAGCGACCACTATCTGTATGCCTTCAACACCGGTGCCCTCTCCACCCTGTCGGGGCTGGGGGCCTCCCGGATGATCCTTCCGTTGGAGGCGAATCTCGCCACGCTCCGGGCGGTGGGAAAGTACCTGCATGACCTGGGGATCGCCATGGCGTACGGCGCCGTTCCCATGATGATCTCGCGCCTGGTTCCGTCGTCGGGCGTCCTGGGCGAAGTGGCAAGTCCCCGGGAGGAGCGTTTCCGCATCGATGTCGATGAGCGGGGGTCCTCCGTCCGGGCAGACCCGCCGTTTTCCGCATCGGGGTCTCTCCACGAGATCCGCGCCGCGGGCATCCGCGACTTCTTCGCGGACCTGCGGGATGTGCCCGACGGGGAAATCGAGGGGGTGTTGTCGGCGTTGTTTGCCGACCGCCCGATCCCCGGCACCTCGCCCTTCAACCTGTTCCGGGGGAATTTTTAGTGTACCGCCTCGTAAATAGCTTGACGCACCGAGAGCGTCGATGCGCCGCGCCAGCAAGGCGCGCGACTGAGGCATACTGTTGAGTATGGTGAAGAAGCGCAACGAAGATGGAGCGAGGGGCCTGTCCCCGGAAGGGTC
>JBAUKK010000121.1:0-15815 GCA_049577645.1 Candidatus Deferrimicrobiaceae bacterium | reverse complement strand
GACCTGTGGGTCGCGGGTACTTTGTCGCAGGTGAGGGAATCCGTGTCGAACATGTGGAATCACGCAGCCGGTGTTCCAACCACCGCCCGGGATCCCCGGGATTCCCGGCCCCCCTCCGTGAGGGTCCAGGACGCCGTCATCTTGGAATACGCGGCCCGGAACCGGCTTCTTCGCGGCCGGGGGACTCCGGCGGACATGCCAGGGGGCCCGCAGACGCCCGAGGCGTCCCGGTCCGGATGGACGCGACGACGCCCTGTCAGGGGCGCTCCCCGAACGGCTGCGATGGCGGAAGGCCTCTACCATCGGATCGCTCCCCCGGGCCAGAAATACCCGCTGCGTGCGGTCGCCCTCATACGAAGACTGCTCCAGGAAGGAGCACCGGAAGAGTTCGTCTTGGAAAAACATATGATGCACACCTTGGCCTGCGGCGACCTCGGCGTGACGCCGATGCCATTCATTCCCTACATGGCGGAGCTTCTGGAGGTCTTCCTGCTGGATGCGAAGGCTGCCCGGTCAAGGTCGTCTTCGACGCGATCCGTGCCTTGATGGAACCACCGGAGCCTCCGCGTCGACGGATAGGATTCTGATCCTTGACTGTCAGTCCCGGTTCGAAATCCGGTCATTTCACCAGCTCCCGCATCTTCTCCAGGAGCTTCACCATCCCCAGGGTGTCCTGCCGGTGAAGGGAATAGAGGAACGGGATCTGCCGGTAGAGCTCCCACTTGTCGACTCCCCTTCCCTTGAGATCAAAGATCGAGTGCTCGGGGATGTGCCGCCAGCAGTGGCCTTTGAAGTCGCACTCGTAGGGGTTGGTGCAGTGCGGGCCGATGTCGATCGCGGGGGAGTCCGGCGGCCAGGACCTCGCGCATGCCGGCAAGTTCCCCGGCGATCACGGAGAAGAGTGGATGTCCTCCGGCCACCGGGACTACGACTACCTGGAGTGGATCGCCCGCCTCACTTCCCACATTCCCAAACGGGGAACGCATCTCGTCCATTACTATGGCGCCTACTCGAACGCCCACCGGGGAGTCGCGCGACGGCGCGAAGCCTTCCTGGAGGTCCCGCCGGAGGACAAGCCGCCCGATCCTCCGCAACCCGACAGTGCCTGGCTTGCAGCCCGCCGGAAATCGTGGCCCCGGCTCATTAGACGCGTCTACGAGGCCGACCCGCTGCTGTGCCGTTGCGGCGAGAGAATGCGCGTCGTGGGGTTCATCACCCAAGCCCCTGTCATCCGCAAGATCCTTGCCCACATCGGGCGGCGCTTCGATCCCCTGAAACTCCCCGGCCGATCGCCGCCGCTTTTCGACGACTTCTTCCGACCCGTTCCCAAGGACTTACGGTCCGCAGTAAGGCGACCGGGGGCCGGACTTCTCCCCTCCTCCCCTTCCGCCTCGACGCCCAACGTGCGCAGGGGTTTCGGGTTGCACACCACCCCATCGCACGTATACTGACGGCGAAAGGCTGCCGGATGCGGCGTCGGGCGGCGCGACGGGGTATTTCCTGTCGGACAGACCGATCCGGCCACAGAATCACAACGGCCGACCGGAGGAAAGTTCCCTCTTGGATAGGTAACGAAAAAAGAAACTTCCTATCGGGAACTGCCTGAAAAAACTGGTCGGGACGGCCGGACTTGAACCGGCGACCCCTTGCTCCCAAGGCAAGTGCGCTACCAGGCTGCGCTACGTCCCGATTCCGTAAAAGATACCTCTACCCGAACACCCCGCTGTTCTTCAACTCCTCCATGATGCGCCGCACCGCCTGCCCCCGGTGGCTGATCCTGTTCTTCTCCTCGGTGGTGTGCTCCGCCATCGTCTTCGAGGAGCCCTTGACCCGGAAGGCCGGGTCGTACCCGAAGCCGTTGTCCCCGCGCGGGACGGGAACGATCTCCCCGTCCACGCGGCCGGTGGCCTCGGCGATCATCCGGCCGGGGAGGGCTGCCGCGGCAACGCAGAGAAACGCAGCGTTCCATGGCTTGGGCCGAAGATTCAGCTCTTCGAGAAGCAACGCGATGTTCATCTCGTCTGTCGCTTCTTCCCCTGCATAGCGGGCCGACCGTACGCCCGGCCGGCCGCCCAGTGCCTCCACCGCGAGGCCGGAATCGTCCGCGATGCACAGGATATTGTGCTCTTTCGCGTAATGGAGCGCCTTGGTCCTTGCGTTCTCCGTGAAGGTCTTCCCCCTCTCGCGCGGATCCCTTCCGGTCGGCAGGTCGGGCAACGTCAGGACCTCGACGTTTTTCTGAAGCCCCAACCCGAGCAGCGCTCGGATCTCCATTGCCTTCCCGCGGTTCCGGGTTGCGATCAACAGCTTCAACGGCCGCCCTCCTTCCACTGCTTCTGGACCTGAAGGATCCGTTTCCCCGCACGCACTGCCGCCTCGAGCATCCGGTCCAGCTGCCCCCGCGTGAACGGGGCCCCCTCGGCCGTCCCCTGGACCTCGATCAGATTCCCGCTCCCGGTCATGACGATGTTCATGTCGACCTGGGCATTCGAATCCTCCGCGTAGTCGAGATCGACCAGGGTGCGGCCCTCGAGCATCCCCACGCTGACCGCCGCCACCGGCTCCCGGACGGGGTTTCCCGGGATTACCCCGCTGTCGACCAGCCGGGAGCATGCCTGCCACAGGGCGATCCAGGCCCCGTTGATCGACGCGGTGCGTGTCCCGCCGTCCGCCTGGAGAACGTCGCAATCGATGGTTATCGTTCTCTCGCCCAGGGCGCCCTGTTCCACGACGGCGCGAAGCGACCTGCCGATCAGCCGCTGGATCTCCTGCGTTCGGCCCTGGATTTTCCCCGTACGCCCTTCCCGCTGGGTCCTCGTGTTCGTCGCCCGCGGCAGCATCGCGTACTCGGCGGTCACCCAGCCCTTACCCGTTCCCCGGAGGAACGGCGGTACGCGGTCTTCGACCGACGCGGCGCAAACCACCTTCGTCTCGCCCAATTCGTAGAGCACCGACCCCTCGGCGTGCTTCTGCAGTCCCGCCGTGACGCGGATCTTCCGGAGCTCCCCCGCTTTTCTCCCGCCCGCGCGCATTCCCCTTCATCCTCCCCCTTCTCCCGTCAGCACGGCACAAGGTGCGCCTTCCCGGCAAATAATAGATTATCCGGGAAAATCGCCTGCCGGGGAACCCTTTTTACCGTATTCCTGCATCATACGGTATAGTCGTGCGGAATGCGGCGCACGAAATCCCTCGCACGGGCAATCTTTTGGCCGGGATGGTGTTTTCTTGATCGTAGGCGTTCCCAAAGAAACGTTTCCCGGGGAGCGGCGCGTCGCCCTCGTGCCGGGCGTCCTTCCCTCCCTCGGCAAGGCGAAAATCCAGGTTCTCGTGGAACCTGGCGCCGGGTCCGCAGCGGGATTTCCGGACTCCGCCTACGAGGAAAAGGGCGGGAAAATCGCCCCTTCCCGGGCCGACCTGTTCGGATCGGCCGGCCTCATACTCCACGTGCGCGCTCTCGGCGCCAACCCCGTGGCGGGCAGGGCCGACGCCGCTCTGTATCGGGCCGGTCAGACCGTGGTCACGCTCTGCCGTCCTCTTTCCTCCCCGGAAGCCATCAGGGAATTGGCCGACAGCGGCGTCACCGTCTTCTCCCTGGAACTCCTGCCGCGGATCACCCGGGCCCAGTCGATGGACGTCCTCTCGTCGATGTCCACCGTGGCGGGGTACAAGGCGGTGCTGCTCGCGGCCGCGGAACTTCCTCGGATGTTCCCCCTTCTCATGACCGCCGCGGGGACCGTTTCCCCCGCCCGCGTCTTCATCGTCGGGGGGGGAGGCGTGGCGGGGCTGACGGCAATCGCCACGGCAAGACGGCTTGGCGCCGTTGTGGAAGCCTACGACGTCCGCGCCGCGGCCAAGGAACAGGTGGAGAGCCTGGGGGCGAAATTCGTGGAGCTTCCGCTCCCGGGCGAAAGCGGCGAGGGGGAGGGCGGCTACGCCAAGGCCCTGGACGAGGAGTTCTACCTGCGGCAGCGGGAGACGATGTCCCGCGTCGTAGCCGGGAGCGACGTCGTCATCACCACCGCCCAGGTCCCCGGAAAGAAGGCCCCCCTCCTCGTCACCGGGGAGATGGTGGCCGGCATGGCGCCCGGGTCGGTGATCGTGGACCTCGCGGCGGAACAGGGCGGGAACTGCGAAGCAACGCGCGCCGGCGAGACCGTCACCATGCACGGCGTAACGATCCTGGGGCCTGTGAACCTCCCCGCGACCGTGCCGCACCACGCAAGCCAGATGTACGCGAAAAACACTGCCGCCTTTCTTCTGCACCTCGTAAAGGACGGGAATCTCCTCCTCGACTCCGGGGACGAGATCACCCGGGAAACGCTCGTTGCGCAAGGGGGCGACGTAGTCCACCCGCGGGTGCGGGCGGCCCTCGGGCTCCCCGCGGAACCCGTGTCGCGGGAAAGGGGTTCCTGATGGAGGGATTGATCGCAAGCCTTACGATCTTCGTCCTTGCCATCTTCGTGGGGTTCGAGGTGATCACCAAGGTTCCGCCGACGCTCCACACGCCGCTCATGTCGGGGTCGAACGCCATCTCGGGGATCACCCTGGTCGGCGCACTGCTTTCCGCCGGCCACCAGCACACCCTGCTCGCGACCATCCTGGGCCTCGTCGCGGTGGTCTTCGCCACCATCAACGTCGTGGGGGGATTTCTTGTGACCCACCGGATGCTCGGGATGTTCCGGAAGAAGGAGGACCGGTGAGCGCCGCCCTGATCAACCTCTCCTACCTTGCCGCGTCGGCCCTGTTCGTCTTCTGCCTGAAGGGGCTTTCGCACCCGCGGACCGCGGTGCGGGGGAATCTTTACGGGGCTCTGGGGATGCTCCTCGCGGTGGCGGTAACGCTTCTGGATCGCCAGATCGTGAGCTTCGAAGTCATCCTCGCGGGAATTCTTTTCGGGTCCGCCGTCGGGGCCGCCTTCGCCGTGAAGGTGCCGATGACGGCCATGCCCCAGATGGTCGCCCTGTTCAACGGGTTCGGGGGAGGCGCCTCCGTGCTTGTGGCCGGCGCAACCTTTCTCGAGACGGTTGCGGCAGGGTCTCCCCCTTCCGCCCGTTTCCTGGTGGCCGTCTCCTTGACCGCCATCATCGGCGCGGTCACCTTCTTCGGCAGTCTTGTCGCCTTCGGCAAGCTCCAGGGGCTCATCACCGAAAAGGCGGTGGTCTTCCGGGGGCAGCAGGCGGTAAACGCCGCCATCGGCCTGGTTTGCGTCGTCCTGGGAGGGTGGCTCGTGACAACCCCTTGGAATCCCGCAAGCTACCTCGCGCTCGCCGGGGTCGCCTCCGTCCTGGGGGTGCTGCTCGTGATCCCCATCGGGGGGGCCGACATGCCCGTCGTGATCGCCCTGCTGAACTCCTATTCGGGGCTTGCCGGAGCGGCCACGGGGTTCGTCCTGGAGAACAACGTCCTGATCATAGCCGGCTCGCTCGTCGGGGCGTCCGGTATCATTCTCACCCGTATTATGTGCAAGGCGATGAACCGGTCGCTGGGAAACGTCCTGTTCGGCATCGGAGGTACGGTGGGAACGGGACCTGCCCCGGGAGAGGAGGTGTACGAGGGAAAGATCAAGTCGGCCTCGGCCGAGGAGGTGGCGATGCTGTTCGACACGGCGCGACGGGCGGTTATCGTCCCCGGGTACGGGCTGGCCGTTTCCCAGGCGCAGCACGCCGTGCGCGACCTGGCCAATCTCCTCGAATCGCGGGGGTGCGAGGTGGAATTCGCGATCCACCCGGTGGCGGGGCGGATGCCGGGACACATGAATGTCCTCCTCGCGGAAGCGAACATCCCGTACGACAAGCTGAAGGAAATGGATGAGGCCAACTCCGGGTTCGCGCAGACGGACATTGCCCTCGTGATCGGAGCCAACGACGTGGTGAACCCGGCGGCGCGCACCGATCCGGACAGTCCGATCGCCGGGATGCCCATCCTCGACGTGGACAAGTCCCGCACCGTGGTGGTGGTGAAACGGTCCTTGAGTCCCGGGTTTGCCGGGATCCCCAACCCGCTGTTCGCAGCGGACAACACGCTCATGCTGTTCGGAGACGGGAAGAAGGCAATCCTCGAGCTGATCGCCGCGCTCAAGGAGTTCTGATCGCCGGCACGAGGCGGGAGCGCAGCTTATGCCCTCTCGCTCCGGGATGCGTCGAGCATGTGGCGAACCTTGCTGCCCAGGGACCCCGCCGTGAAGGGCTTCTGGAGAAAATCCGTGCCGGGATCAAGAACCCCGTGGTGCAGGATGGCATCGTCCGTGTACCCCGACATGAAGAGAACTTTCATCGCAGGGCGATACGCGGCCATGCGCCGCGCCAGTTCGGGGCCGGTCATCCCGGGCATCACGACGTCGGTGATCAGGAGGTGGATCGGCCCCTTGTGCCGTTCGCTCACCTCGAGGGCTTCCGCCCCCCGGCCCGCCTCCAGCACTTCGTACCCCTGCCGGGAGAGGATCGCCCGGACCAGCTCCCGCACCATCTGCTCGTCCTCGACCACGAGGACGGTTTCCTCCCCCTCGGACGAGTACAGGGGGGTATCTTCCTTCTCCACCGGTTCGGCCACCATCTCCTCCCTCGGCAGATAGACCTTGAACGTCGTTCCGTGCCCCACCTCGCTGTACGCCCAGATGTACCCGCCGCTCTGCTTCACGATCCCATAGACGGTCGCCAGTCCGAGTCCCGTCCCCTTCCCCACTTCCTTTGTCGTGAAAAACGGCTCGAAGAGGCGGGTCATCGTCGCCTCGTCCATGCCGCATCCCGAATCGGTGACCGCAAGCATCACGTAGGAGCCGGGCTGGGCGGGCTCGTGTCGCGTGGCATAGTTCTCGTCGAGTTCCACGTTCATCGTCTCGAGGATGAGCTTCCCCCCTTTCGGCATCGCGTCCCGCGAGTTGACGGCCAGATTCACGATGACCTGCTCGATCTGGCCCGGGTCGGCCTTCACGTGCCCCAGGTCGCTCGCAAGGGTGGTGATGAGCTCGACGTCCTCGCCGATCAGGCGGTGGAGCATCTTCTCCATGTTCGCCACCACCTGGTTCAGGTCCAGCACCTTCGGCTGGAGGACCTGTTGACGGCTGAACGCCAGAAGCTGGCGCGTGAGCGCCGCGGCCCGGTCGCTCGCCTTCCGGATCTCGACCACCTCCCTGTGCGCCGCTTCGCCCTCGGGGAGATGCAGCAGCAGCAGATCGCTGTACCCGGCAATGGCCGTCAGCAAGTTGTTGAAATCATGAGCGATACCCCCTGCCAGTCTGCCGACGGCCTCCATCTTCTGCGCCTGGCGAAGCTGTTCCTCCACCCGCCGCTCCTTCGTCACGTCCCGCTTGACCGCCACGTAATTGATGACCTCCCCGCTTCCGTCCCGCACGGGGGAGATGACCGCCTCCTCTTCGTACAGGGTCCCGTCTTTCCGCAGGTTCCGGAAGACGCCCGACCAGACGCCGCCTCTTGTCAGGGTTTCCCACAACTCCTCGTAGAAGGAGGGATCCTGCCTGTCGCTCTTCAGAATCCGGGGGTTCTTCCCGAGAACCTCGTCGCGGTGGTAGCCGGTGATGCGCTCGAAGGCGGGGTTTACGTACTGGATGCCGCCGTTGACGCCGGTGATCATGATGACCTCGGCGGATTGCTCCACCGCCGTCGCGAGGCGAAGGAGGGCCTCCTCGGATTTCTTACGATCGGTGATGTCGTTGATGATGGACATGATGCCGGTGATGCGCCCGTCGGCATCGCGCAGCGAAGAGGTGTAAACGCTGATGTCGATGAACGAGCCGTCCTTCCGACGGCGCCGAAGTTCCATTCCCGTGAACGTCTTCCCCTGCATCGCGGCCTCCCGGATGGCCCGGAACTCCTCCTTCTTCTCCTCGGGAACGATCGGATGGAATTTGCCGATAACCTCCTCCGCGGTCCACCCGAACATTCGCTCGGCGGCGGGGGTCCACAACCGGATGATTCCCGAGGCGTCGAAGGCCACGATGGCGAGCGGTGCGGCCTGGATCAGCGCCTTCAGGGTTTCGGTGCTGGTCCGCAGGGCCTCCTCCGCCTCCCAGCGCGCGGAGATATCGCGGACGATGCTCAGGATGACCCTTTCCTTCCCGATAGTCGCCCCGCGGGAACTGACCTCCACGGGAAAGGTGCTTCCGTCCCGGCGTCGATGGACGGTCTCGAAGAGGATTCCTTCGCGGGCAGCCAAGGTCATCTGCCCGTCCAACAGGGGAACGGTCGCCGGATCCCGCAGGTCATGTATGCGCAGGGAAGGCAGCTCGTCCTTACCGTAGCCGTAGGACTCGACGGCCCTCTTGTTGCCGTCGATGATCCTGCCGTCGTCGCGCAGTATCAGGAGGATGTCCCGCGCGTCATCCCATAAGAGCGAATGAGCGATTGCGTGGTCGATCTGCTTCTCGTGGTCGTGCCCGTCCCGACTCCCCGTCATCTCCCTTTCCGTGTCCCGGTCCCGGTAATTGTCGCAGCAGGCATGGGAATTCCGCCAGCCTATTTTAAATTACCACAGGAAAGTTCCGGAATCGCCGTTATTGCATCTCCGGGGCGGTGGAGCTCCCCACCGGCGGCACGGACAACGTTATACCGGGGAAACAGCATCCTTGCCTTCGCCGTTCATCAGGCGTATCGTTCGATTATCATCCCCGCATCGTCCCGAGCGGGTTTCGGGAGGTATTCATGCGCAAACCATGGACTCTTCTGGCGGTTCTGGTATTGTCTTTGGCCCTGGCCGCCCCGGCCCTGGGCAAAGCGGACGGCGCCGCCGTCTATCAACGTTGCTTCGGTTGCCATCAGTCGACCGGAGGGGGGATTCCGGGAGCCTTCCCGCCCCTCGCGGGGCACGCGGGAAAGCTCGTCGCCGTCGAACGATCCTTTCCCATCCAGGTGGTCCTGTTCGGTCTCAAGGGCGAGATCGAGGTCGAGGGGAAGAAGTACAACGGCGTGATGACCGCTCTCGGGGCCCAGCTGAACGACGAAGAGATCGCAGCGGTGCTGAACTATGTCCTTGCCAGCTGGGGAAACGACAAACTGCTGCCCAAGGGGCACAAGAAGATCACCCCCGCCGAGGTCAAGACCCAGCGGGGAAAGAAGCTCACCCCGGAGCAGGTCTACGGGATACGGCAGAAGCTCAAGATCAAGTAGGAACGGGGCGGCCCTCCCGTGCGGGTCGGCGCCCGCCGAATGCCGGGGTCGGACAAACCTTGACCGTAGCCGATATGCGGGCAGGTTGGCCGGTTGGTTGGCGACTCACGGGCCTGCGCGTTGAAAAACGAGAATCTCCGTGATCCCCAGGAAAAACCGCTTCGCCAGTACAAGGGCGAAGCCGCTTTCCGCGAAGAGGTCGAGAAGATCCCCCCTGTCAGGGAACGCTGCAAGGCTTGCCGCGATGTACCCGTGGATCTCGTGGTTCCCGTGGAGGATCAGCCCCCAGGAGCCGCACCACGTCCGCAGAAGCAGGTATTGGGGGATTCGGAAGATCGCCGCCCGGGGCTTCGAGAAATCGAGAAACGCGGCTGTGCCGCCCGGCTTCAGGATCCGCCGGATCTCGCCTATGGCGCGCGGGAGATCCGGTGCGTTTCGCAGCGCGTAGCTTCCCGTGACGATGTCGACGGTTCCTTCCGGGAATTCCATCGCGCACATGTCCTGCCTTACGAAACGGAGATTGGGGTAGCGATTTCGCTCCCGGGCGATGCCAAGCATCGGCCAGGCGATGTCCAGCCCCACGGTCCGGCCTTCCGGATACCGCTGCGCCAGGAGGAAGGAGACGTCTCCCGTCCCGCATGCGATGTCCACGCACAAAGGCTTTGCGATCTCCGGCAGCGAGCCGACCAGTCGTGTTTTCCACGCTGCGTCGCGGAACAGGGACATGGCGCGCGTGGCGGTATCGTATCGCGGCGCCGCCTCGGCGAAGTGAAGCTCGTTGTATAGTTTTTTCCTCTCCGGGACGCGGAGAGTATCCCTGCCCATCGGCGTCAGCCGCGCCATCACCCTTCCTCGTCTCCCTCGTTGCGCGCCCCCGCCAGGGAGGGACGGGGGAAAAGCGGCCCTTCCGCGCTATCCCTTCCGGGGAGATACTTCCACATGCTCCCGTCGTGGAGCGCCCGGAACAACTCGTCGTAGGCATCGAGGACCTTTGCGCGGTGGGCCTCGTCGATGCGAACGGCCTTCCGGACGAATTCGTGGCACCACCGGCATTCCCCGCAGTCGGCGTCGCGGCAGCCGGATTCCCGGAAACGATCCAGGAACCCGTCGAGGGCCCGGTTGTCGATATGGACGGGGGCCTCCCCCATGAGAGGCCGCGTCATGTGCCGCAGATCGGCTACGCGCTTGAGAAGCATCATCCGCGCGGGATTCACAAGCAAGGGACGCAGGAGAAAGCGCAGGATCCATCCCGGGCCGCGCCGGTAATACCGGTCGTTTTCCTTCACCCCGTGGAAGGCATAGGGCTGGACGAGATCGAGGAGGTTCCCGTCGTACCTCCGCCCGGCGTACGCCCGTACCCTTGTGACCATGAGCGGCGTCGGAATGTCGCGCTCGGCGATCTTGAACAGGTCGTACCCGAGATCCTCGTATACGTGCAGGTCTTCGGGGCGGATCCATTCCGACCGGAGATAGTTGACCGGGTCGCGCAACTTCCTCTCCGTGCACCGGAGGAAGCACCAGTCGATGAAAAATCCCCGGTTCCCGTGCCACGACTGCCCGGCGTGCGACAGCGCGTTCATGTGCATGGGGGAGAGGGCGCATCCCGACAGGCAGTTGTTGTTGACCAGCAGCGCAAGGTCGCACCGGACGCTTTTTCGGATTCGCTCGAGCGTCCCGAGCTCCCGGTTGACCAGGATGCTGTCGAGCACGATGCAGTCCGCTCCCAGCTCTTCCCACATCTGCGCCTTGCGGACCCTGTCCACACCGCCGAAGACCGAAACGCGGACCTTGAGTCCCGGATACCGGGTCTTGATGAGCGTAAGCAGGTAAGGCGAAGACACCGTCACCGTTGCGACGCCGATCTCGCAGAGCCAGCCGGCGAGCTCCTCGATTTCCCTCTGTCCCGCTCTCGTCATCTCCCGGTTCCCGAGGCAGGAGGCGTTCAGGAGATAGTTGAATTCGATCCCGGCCCGGCGGGCGTGCCGCACATGGTCCGCGAGGCGCTTCCGGGAGATACGGGCCAACTGGTACGGGGCCCGGCCCCCGCCCACGGCGTCCTCCCGGAGCTTTCCGAAAAGCTCCACGACGGGATATCCTTTCATCGCCTCGACCAGCGCCGGGTCGAAATTCGTGGCGACGGAAAGCCTCATGGCGTTCCCTCCCTGTACGTTGTTCCCTCCCGGACATTCCTCTCCCGTTGGCAAACCGCGAGAGGGGAAGGATTCCGCGAGCCCATCGGGAGGATCAGACCTTGACGGCCGAACGTTCCCTTCCCGCCCGGTCGGCCGGAACACCGGACCGGGCCCGAAGAGCGGCAAGGAGGGCCATCTCCACCGTCAGGCCGGGGCCGAAGGCGACGGCGCACACCTTTTCCTCGCCGGCTTCGGTCTGCCGTTCCAGGATCTCCGCGAGCACGAAGAGGATGGAAACGCTGCTCATGTTGCCGTACCTGCGAAGCACCTCGCGCGACTCCCGAACCTGTTCCGGCCGCAGGGAAAGGCTCCTCTGGGCCTGGTCTAGGATCGACTTCCCTCCGGGGTGGATGGCCCAGAGGTCCACGTCGGCAATCGACGTACCGATGGCGGCAAGAGACGGCTCCACGAACTTCCCAAGGTTGGCGCCGATGATCTTGGGAACGTAGCTGGAAAGGGCGATGTCGAAGCCGTGGTCGCCGATGCGCCAGGCCATGTCCTGCTCGCCGTCGGGTACGAGCGTGTTGCGGAACCCGTCGATCCGGTACGCACTGTGCCCGGGTGTCGGCTCCCTCGCACTGACGATGGCGGCGGCCGCCCCGTCCGAGAAAAGCGAGTTCGCGAGGATCGTGTCTTCCGCACCGTTCAACTGAACATGCAGGGAGCACAACTCGAGGCACTGGACCAGGACGACGGCGCACGGATCCGCCTCGCAGAACCGGGCGGCCATCCGCAGGGCCGGGATGGCTGCGTAGCAGCCCATGAATCCCAGGTGGTACCGCTCGGTACCGAGGGACATCCCGAGGTCGCGCACGATGTAGTAGTCGGGTCCGGGGTTGAAGAAGCCCGTACAGGAGACCGTGACGACGTGCGTTACGTCCCCCGCCCCGATCCCGGGGCAGTTGTCCAGGACCTTCCGCGCCAGGGCAACCGAAAGACGCTTGGACTCGGAGGCGAAGATGGCGTTCCGGGCCGCGGTGCCCGGACCTCTCAGGGACCCGCCGGGACCTGCCCGGAAGAAGCTTTCGGGGGCATCGCCGTCGTAATTCCTGATGACCGCGTGGCGGCGCTCGATGCCGGAACTTCGATAGATGGCTCGAATGAGACGCCTTTCCCGCTCGTCCCGGGCCCACTCCTGCATCTTTGCGCTCGCCTCTTCCTGGGTGAAGGAGAATTCCGGGAGAAGCGAATCTATCCGATGGATCCATACCGCCAAGATCGTTCCTCCGGTGCGTCGCTTTCCGTCTGCGGCCTTACTCCTTGGATGAAACTTCCAGCCGTACGTTCCCCGTCACGACGATTCGGTCGCCCACCCGGACGATGAAAAGAAACGAGGGGGCTTTCAGCCCGAAATCCCTGAGCGAAACCGGAAACGTAAAATCGAAGCGCACCTGCTCCCCTTCCTCCCGGATATCGGTCGCCGTGACCGTGACGGTTTTCTCGACATCCCGGATTCGCAAGTCCAGATCGAACGTGACCTTGCCCTCTTTTGCCATGCGCCGGCGGAACGCGTCCACGCCGATGTTCCGGATGTAACCGCGGATCATCGGGAACCGTTCGCTCCGGAACATTTCGCGCATCTGCATGTCCCGGTCCTTGTTCCCGGTGTTCATCTCGTCCACCGGGACGGAAACTTCCGCCATGGCAATGCTCTTCCCCCCGTCTCCCTTCCTCGCAGGATCCACGGAGAAAGGTTGGCATCGGGCCGTTCCCGTGAAATCGTGGAGGGTGGAGGTGCCGAGGAACCGGATGTCGCATTCGCCCCGAATCTCCTCGCCCGGGGCGGGGGCCGCAAGCAGGAGAAGAAACGTAACGGCAATCCACACGACCTTCATGGGAAAGGGCGTCTCCTTGCCGTGCCGCTTCGATTTCCCGGACAGGACGGACCGGCGGGAGGGGAGATTCGAAGAAGGGGAAAAAGGCACCGTGGCGGATGGCTCTCCGGGAGGGTATCGTTGTTCCTCGTATGATGGGTGGAATTCTATCACGTCCGGGGGGAGACGGAGTCATGTCCTTCGCGTGGATCCTGGTGGTCCTCTTTCTCCAGCGGATGGCCGAACTCGCGCTTTGCCGGCGCAACAGGCGTGCCCTGATCGCCCGGGGCGGGAAGGAGTTCTACCCGGAAACCTATCCCGTCATGGTGGTCCTCCACACCAGTTTCTTCCTTTCCCTTGCCTGGGAGTCGTACCCGTGGCGCGTGCCCCTGGACACGAGGACAACCGTCTGCCTTGCCGGGCTTGTCGCCGTGACCGCCCTGCGATACGTAAGCATCGCAACGCTGGGGGGAAGGTGGACGACGAGGATCGTCGCCGTCCCGGGCAGCAATGTCGTCCGGAACGGCCCCTACCGGTTCTACCGGCACCCGAACTACCTCGTTATCGTACTGGAGTTTCTCCTTTTCCCCCTTCTTCTGCGGGCGCCGTTCACGCTCGTCGCGTTCTCCCTGGCCAACCTTTTTCTCCTCCGGCAGCGGATTCGTCTGGAAGAGAAGGTTCTCCGGGAAACGACGGATTACGGAGAGAAGTTTCCGTAGGAAAGAAAGGGGAGGGGGATTTACAAAACGACGCGGGTCAATGCCACGTGCCCTTGTCCTGGTCCTCGGCCTCCCACTGACCCAGCAGTTCCTCGGCATCGATTTCCCGGTGGAAGGCACGCGGGCAGAGGCATTGGGCGATGTGACACGCGCACTGCTTGTAGAAATTCTTCATGTGGGCGTCGCCGCATTCGTTTGCGTGCAGAAACCCCTCCTTGTACGCCCATGCCGCATCGGCCGAGGCACCCCAGCCGAAGAGGTAGAGAATGCCTTGTTCCGCGTCTCCCCCGAACACCACGATGGACTTCACCGGGCGCTCATTGCCGGCGTCATCCTTGACGGTGATTTCACCGGCATCCGGGTCCACGTCGATCACTATGGTCATCTTCTTCCTCACGTCCTGTTTATCGGAATTTCGGTTCCGGTACTTTACGTGTAAAAATGGCAGCAGGGTCTCCCTCTCCGGGCCGGAAAGGAGCAAAACCGTGGCCGTTCGTTTTCTCCTGGTCGGAATGCTGATATCCGCGATCGGGATTGCCGCACCTCCCGTATCCGCGGAGCCTCTCCACCTGGCGGCAAGGGACGGAAATTGGTTGCTGGCGGTGGAGCTCATCGCCGAGGGCGCCGACGTGAACGCGAAGGATAACCTCGGCAGAACACCGCTGCACTGGGCAGCCGAGTCGGGAAACGGGCCCATCGCGGAACTTCTGATCCAAAGCGGCGCCGATGCAAATGCGAAGGATGCCAATGACGGAACGCCGTTGCACAAGGCCGTCGAAAGGAACCGGGAAGGAGTAGTGAAACTCCTGATCGCAAACGGCGCCGACGTGGAGGCGAAAGACGGATTCGGGCAGACGCCTCTTTTGTACGCGGCCGATAAAGGAAACGAGGCCGTGCTGAAACAGCTTCTCGCGCACGGTGTCAACGTGAACGTAAAGAACCAGAGTGCCAACACGCCGCTGCACAAGGCGGTCTACATGGGGCACGAAGCGGCCGCAAAACTGCTCGTGGCGAAAGGGGCAAACGTCAACGCCATGAACAACTACGGGATCACTCCGCTTCACCTGGCCGCCCTTAACGGGTATGAGGACCTGGCGAAACTGTTCATCGCGAAGGGTGCCGACGTGAACGCGAGGGATGCATTCGGCGCCACGCCTCGGCAGAACGCGGACCACCGGGGCCACGAGAACATCCTCCGCCTTCTGGAAAAGCACGGGGGACACCACTAGCCCGTCGAATCGCCGGCAGGGAAACGCCAACCACGAAGAGGTCAAGCGACATGTACGGAATCACCGCGCCTGCCAGGGGAAGACCTTCATAACCGTTCCACCCCGTTTTCCTTCGCGCTCACGCCCCTTGCCGGCATCCTTACCATTTGCTGCGGACTCCGGTCAGATGGTTGGCGGGACCGTGTCCGCTTCCGATCGGGATTGCGCTCCGGATGGCCTCGCTAATGTAGTCCTTCGCCCGCCTGACGGCTTCGGGCGGCGGGATGCCCTTCGCCAGTCCGGCGGCGATGGCGGACGCGAAGGTGCAGCCGGTGCCGTGGGTATTTCGGGAATCGAAGCGGGGCGATTTCAGGAGAACGAATTCCCTCCCGTCGTAAAGGACGTCGATCGCCTGGGATTCGATATCCAGGCACCCGCCCTTCACTACCACCCACGGGCACCCGATTTTCCAAAGCTCCCGCGCGGCGTCCCGCATGGCGTCCAGATCCCCGATCCTGCACGTGAGAAGCGCCTCGGCCTCGAAAATGTTGGGGGTAATGACCGTGGCCAGCGGCAGCAGTTCCTCGCGGATCGCCTGGCGGGCGTCCCCGGCCAGCAGGAAGTCGCCGCTCTTGGCGATCATCACCGGGTCGACTACCAGATTGGGGATACGGAACGTACGAACGGCTTCCGCCACGGCCCCGACGATCGCCGCGTTGGAGAGCATCCCGGTCTTGGCGGCATCGGCCCCGATATCGGT
>JBAUKK010000120.1:0-4539 GCA_049577645.1 Candidatus Deferrimicrobiaceae bacterium | reverse complement strand
ATCTCGACGGTCTCGCGCACGACCTCGTCCACGTCCGCTTCTTCCTCCCCGTCCGGCTTCGAGGAGGCTACCGACAGCAGACCCAGTATGATATTCTCGATCCTTTTCGTTTCCGCCACGATCTTGTCGAGGCACTCTTCCCGCTCCAGCCGGGGGGGATCGTTCCGCCGGAGATATTCCGCATACCCCCGGATCCCCATCAAAGGGTTGCCCACCTCGTGCGCGACGCCCGCGGCCAGGCGGCCGACGGTGGCGAGCTTTTCCCAGCGGAACGTCTCCTGTTGGGCCTGCTTCGCCTTTTCCTGCGCGGAGAGAATCGCGCCCACCATCCGGTTGAAGGACGCTCCGAGCTGCCCGACATCGTTTGCCGGCGATTCGTCGGCGCGCAAACGGAGGTCCCCCGAAGCAATCTTCTCGGTTACCGCCGCGAGGCGGCGGATCGGGCGCACCACCGAACGGTCCATGAGGAGGAAACCGAAGAACACGAACGCGGCGACATCGACAATCACGAGGACGACCGTAATCCGGACGAGGTTGCGGGCCTCCGGCTCGATGCCGGGGGAAAAGAAGCGCACCCGGATCCCCCGCGGGTCTTTCCCCGCCGCGTCAATCTCGTCGAGCGGGAGGGTGACGTCTATGGTCGGATGCACGGTGAAGACCGCGGAGATCTGCTCCCCCACGGGGGTCACCTTGACCGCATCGGGCCCCTCTCCTTCCGGGAGAATGGCAACCTCGCGGACATACGGCGAGAGATTCCCGATCAACCCCCGGATGAAAGGACCGGACGCGCCCCCCCTCCTTTCTTCCTCCCGGACAACCTTCCGCACCACTTCGGCGACGGAGACCGCCGCCGCCACATGACGGCGTTTCATGGTGATCTCGATGACCTTGAACGAAAACACCGCAAGAAGGGAGAGGGAGGCGACCGCGATGAGCGACAGCTGAAGGACAACGCCCGCCCGGACCGAAATGTCCTTTTTCAAGCAGCCCGCCCCCTCAGGGACTTCGTTGACAGGGAACTCACAGTGCTTAGAATAGCAAAAACGGAAGGGGGAGGCGATTGTGACCCACCCGAGCGAACGACGAAAAACCCGGCTGGCCGACAGGCGGTTTCAGTTCGGGCTGGCATGGCGCATGCTCCTCGTCTTCCTCCTGTTCTTCGTCGCCGGGATCTTGCTGGTCTTCGCCCCCTCCGTTATCGGGCTCCTGACGGGCGCAGACCTGGCGGAGCTAAAGCCCGCCGCCGAGGAGTTTCTCATCCTCCACCGGAGAATCTGGCCCGCCGTACTGTTCGTCCTGGCCGGCGTATTCCTCTATACCCTCATCTTCAGCCACCGGATCGCGGGACCCATCCACCGGATCAACAGGGTTATCGAGATGATGCTCCGGGGGGAATACCCGAAGCGCATCACCCTGCGCAAGGGCGACCATTTCCAGGAGACCGCGGAACTCCTCGAACGCCTTTCGCAACAGATCGACCGGCAGCGGGAAGAACACGCTCCCCGCAGACCGACCGGTCCCGCCGGCCCGGGGGAATCGGCGTGAATCCTTTCCGCCTCCGCCGGGGGTTCACGATCATCGAACTCGCCATCGTGCTCACCATCGTCGGGATTCTCGCGACCATCGCGGTGTACACCTACGGCAAGATCGTGAACAAGGCCCGGTTCACCCAGGCGAAAATCGCGCTGAAACATTTGCAGAAAACGGAACTCATCTATTTCACGGAATACGATCGGTACACCGACAACGTCGTCCTTCTCGATTTCAACCCCGTCGACTACGACTATTACGAGATCTCCGTCGCCCTCTTCGACAACGCCTTGAATTACATCGGCTACGCGACCGGCGTAAAAGCGATGGAGGGCGACCTGTGGACCATCTCTCCCGACGGAGTGCCCGTGCAGGACAACGTCGCCAGGACCTTGTTCTAGAATAACCTCCAGAAACGATCGCCCAGGAAACGGGCCATCAGCGCGGCCGCGCACAGGTAAGGGCCGTACGGGATGGCGGTCTTGAGTCCGTCGCTCCCTTTCCGCATGGCCACGACTCCTCCCGCCACGCCCAGCAGGGAGCCGACGAATATCGTGAACAGGGCTCCCCTCCATCCGAGAAACGCGCCGACCATCGCGAGGAGCTTGATGTCGCCTCCTCCCAGCCCCTCGATCCCCGTCGCCCGGTGGTACGCCGCGGCGGTGACATACAGCACTCCTCCTCCGAGCAGGGCCCCCGCCAGGGAACCCTGCCAGTGGCCTCCGGGAAGAAACGAGAGGAAAATGCCCGCGGCGAGACCGCCCAAGGACAGTTCGTCGGGGATGATCCGGTGGTCGATGTCGATGAACACGATCGGGACGAGCAGCGAGAAGAAAACGAGGTCGTGGAGCAGGGGGAACCCGAGGCCGTCCGCCCACGCGATCAGGAAAAACCCGACGCCGCTTGCCGCTTCCACGGCGGGATACCGCCAGGAAATCCCGCCCCCGCAGCCGGCGCACTTCCCGCGCAGAAGGAAAAAGCTCACGATCGGCACGTTTTCCCATGCCCGGACGGGACGGCCGCATGCCGGACACCGCGACGGCGGGCGTACGATCGACTCCTCGCGGGGAAGACGGTGGATCAGGACGTTGAAAAAGGACCCCAGGCACGCCCCGAGAAGAAACGCACCGATCAGAAGGAACCCGGGCATGGAAATCCTTTCCGGGAAAGAAGCTCCTCATAAAGTCGCTCCTGGGCCCGCACCATCTCCGTCTGGTGAAATTCCGCCAGGAGCCGGTCCCGCTTGTACGAGGGGTCGAGACGCGATGCCCCGGTGAGAACCGACACGACACGGCCGGCCATGGCATCCACGTCCCCCGGAGGGCACAGGAACCCGTCCTTTCCGTCGTCCACGATTTCCCGGATCCCGTCCACCGCCGTGGCCACGACCGGAACACCCGAGATCAGCGCCTGGGGCACGACTTTCGGCAACCCCTCCCAACGGGACGTGAGGAGAAAGACGTCGAATGCCCGGAGAAGATCGGGGATCTCCCCGCGCCACCCCATCAGGCGGAACCGGTCGGAAAGAGACGCGTTCGCCAGGGCGCGCTCCACCTCGGGACGAAGCTCCCCGTCCCCCACCATCACGAACCGGGCGTTCGGAACCTCCCTCGCCACCCGACGCGCCACCTCCACGAAGTCGAGCGGGGCCTTCTGGTGCTTAAAGACCGCGACCGTGCCGACGACGGGCGCATCCCCGGGGAAGGCAAGAAGGCGTCTCCCCTCTTCCCGCGACCCGGAGACGAAACGTCCCGTGTCGAATCCGCTGCGGATCAGCCGGCACCTGTCCCGGGGGAAGATTCCTTCCTTGACCCCGAGCCGGATGTTCTCCTCCGAGACGGCCACGAACATGTCCGTCCAGCGGGACGCCGCACGCTCCAGCCCCACGAAGAACTTCCTTGCCGCGGACGGCTGCCCGTCGTGAAACCCGAACCCGTGGAGGGAATGAATGACGACGTCCGCGCCCGCCGCCCGCGCCGCCGCCCTGCCGAGGATGCCCGCCTTGGAACTGTGCGTGTGCACGACGAGCGGCGCCCCGTCGGCCCTTCGCTTTTCCTCCCGCAGCATCGCCGTGAGGGATGCGAACGCCCGAAGGTCGGAAAGCGGGCGGATCTCGCGCACAAGGGAACCCACCCGGCGGAAGCGGCAGCCGGGAATCGTTTCCGCAACGGGGTCGAGCATCCCCCCACCGCCGGACAGGAGGACCTTTTCGTACCTTTCCGGGTCGAGCTCCCTGACGGTGTACAGGGTGTTCTCCTGCGCCCCTCCCCACTCCAGAAGCGTGATGATGTGCACCACGGATGCGAAGGGTCTCCCCCCTTGTTCGCTGTCGGGGCGCGTCATGCCCTCATCCCCGCACCGCCACGGCTTCCCGGGCTGCGCGCATGCCGTCCGCCATCGACCGTTCCATCCCGTAGTAATCCCAGGCCCCGTACCTCCCCGCCAGGATCATCCCGCGATGCCGGAATTCCTGCGTGAGGAGCGCCACGGCCTTCTCCCGGGACCGGTCGAAGACGACGTACGCCGGGTCGAGCATCACCTCCCGTCGTTCCTCCACGACGCTGCCGCGCCGCAGAATCCCCATCCGCCGCAGCCCGCCAAGGGCGGCGGAGACCTCGTGCTCCGCCCGGACCGCCGCCCCCGGCAGGAAACTCTTCTCGGCGAAGATCGAGACGCATCCTTCGGGCGCCGCCGAACGGTCCACGTTCGACAGGAATCCCGCCCGGAAAAACGGGTACGCCCGTTCCGGAACGTAGACCCAGTGGCCCGGGGGAGGAGGACCTCCTGCAACCCCGAGGTTTATCGCAAGAACCTTCACCCACTTCAGGGCCTTGGACGCCGCCCTCGCGCCGGCCGACAGGCCGTCGCACCTGCCCGCCAGTTCGGGAAGGGGAATCGTGGAGATCGCGGCCCGGAAGAAAATCTCCCTCCCGTCGGAGGTGCGCACGACGCTGCGGCGCAGGTCCACGCGAATGACGCGGAGTCCGGTCCGGACCCGGTCCCCGAGAG
>JBAUKK010000119.1:0-8138 GCA_049577645.1 Candidatus Deferrimicrobiaceae bacterium | reverse complement strand
GTCCGGACGGGCGAAGGGCGTTGACCGCGAAGCACTCCGGGAGGCGGCCGCCGCCCTGAAAGGGAAGGACGGAGAGGAAGAGGCGGGGGCCGTACGGAAGGCCCTGGACGAAGGGCTTGCGCGCCGGATGAAGGGGTATCCCGACCGGCGGTTCGAGAAGATCTACGAGAGGGAACTCGCTGTGACGGCCGACCCGGCAAGGGCCCGGTACAGCACCTGGTACGAACTGTTCCCCCGGTCCTGCGCGCCTGCGCCGGGGGGACACGGCACCTTGCGGGACGTGGCAGATCGACTGCCCTACGTCGCGGAAATGGGCTTCGACGTCCTCTATCTGCCCCCGATTCACCCGATCGGGCGGACCCACCGGAAAGGGAAGAACAACGTTGTCGTCCCCGGTCCGGACGATGTGGGGAGCCCCTGGGCAATCGGATCCGAGGAAGGGGGACACAAGGCGGTCCACCCCGCGCTGGGGACCCTCGAGGATTTCCGGCACCTTGTGACGAAGGCGGGGGAGTACGGGATCGAGGTTGCCCTCGATATCGCCTTCCAATGCTCCCCGGACCACCCTTACGTCAAGGAGCACCCGGAATGGTTTCGCCTTAGGCCCGACGGCACCGTTCAGTACGCGGAGAATCCGCCGAAGAAGTACCAGGACATCTATCCGTTCGATTTCGAAACGGAGCACTGGCGCAAGTTGTGGGAGGAACTTTTCTCCGTCGTCCGGTTTTGGGCCGATCAGGGGGTCCGGATCTTCCGGGTGGACAATCCCCACACGAAGCCTTACGAATTCTGGGAATGGCTGATCGGGGGAATCAAGCAGGAGTACCCCGAGTCCATCTTTCTCGCCGAGGCGTTCACCCGGCCCAAGGTCATGTACCGGCTTGCGAAGGTGGGGTTCACGCAGTCCTATACCTACTTCACCTGGCGGAACTCCAAGGTGGAGCTGACGGACTATTTCGAGGAGCTCACGCAGACCGAGGTCCGGGAGTACTTCCGCCCCAACCTGTGGCCGAACACACCCGACATCCTGACGGAACAGCTGCAGTTCGGGGGGAGGCCGGCGTTCATGGCGCGCCTCGTCCTGGCCGCCACGCTGGGCGCCAGCTACGGCATCTACGGACCCGCCTTCGAGGTGTGCGAGAACCGTCCTCTGGAACCGGGGCGGGAGGAATATCTCGACGCGGAAAAATACGAGATCCGGCACTGGGACATCGGGAGGCCGGACAGCCTGAAGGAATTCATCGGGCTGGTGAACCGGATCCGGCGGGAGAACCCGTGCCTGCAGGCCGATGCGAACCTTGCGTTTCATCCCGTGGACAACGAGCAGATGATCGCCTTCAGCAAGGCAAGCGACGACCTGTCGAGCATCATACTGACGGTGGTCAACCTCGATCCCCACCACACCCAGTCGGGATGGGTCGATCTCCCGCTTTTCCGTCTCGGCCTTGACCCGGCGACCCCGTTCCAGGGACACGATTTGCTCAGCGGGGCGAGGTACCTGTGGCACGGCGAACGCGTCTACTTTCAGCTCAACCCCGCGGATGTACCTGCGCATATCATCCGCATCCGGCGGAAGGTCAGGACCGAGCGGGATTTCGACTACTTCCTGTAACCGAATGGGGTAAAAAGAGGGAGCGTTTCGCCTATGGCGGACAAGGGGAAAGGCCTTTACACGCTGGACGACAATCCCCTCTGGTACAAGGACGCGATCATCTACGAGCTGCACGTCCGGTCCTTTCACGACAGCGACGGGGACGGAGTGGGGGACTTCCGGGGGCTCACGGGGAAGCTGGACTATCTCCAGGACCTCGGGATCACCGCCCTCTGGCTCCTCCCATTCTATCCCTCTCCCCTGAAGGACGACGGGTACGACATCTCGGACTACCATAACGTCCACCCCTCCTACGGGACGCTTGCCGACTTTCGGCTGTTCCTGCGCGAGACGCACCGGCGGGGGATTCGGGTGATCACGGAGCTGGTCGTCAATCATACCTCCGACCAGCACCCGTGGTTCCAGAGGGCCAGGCGCTCTCCCCCGGGGAGCAAGTGGCGGGATTTCTACGTTTGGAGCGACACCCCGGACAAGTACCGGGAAGCCCGGATCATCTTCAAGGACTTCGAGAGTTCCAACTGGTCCTGGGACCGGGTGGCCAACGCCTACTACTGGCACCGGTTCTACTCCCACCAGCCGGATCTCAACTTCGACAACCCGGTTGTGAGGAGGTTACTCTTCCGGGTGCTGCAGTTCTGGCTCGGCATGGGCGTGGACGGCCTGCGGCTGGACGCGGTCCCTTACCTCATCGAGCGGGAGGGGACGAACTGTGAAAACCTTCCCGAGACGCACAAGATGCTCAAGGCCATACGGAAGCGCGTCGACGACAAGTTCCGCAACCGGATGCTCCTGGCGGAGGCGAACCAGTGGCCGGAGGACGCGGTCGACTATTTCGGCGAGGGGAACGAATGTCACATGGCCTTTCATTTCCCCCTCATGCCCCGGATGTTCATGGCCGTCCGGATGGAGGACCGGTACCCCATCATCGACATCCTGACGCAGACGCCCCAGATTCCCGACGTGTGCCAGTGGGCCCTCTTTCTGCGGAACCACGATGAACTGACGCTCGAGATGGTCACCGACGAGGAGCGGGACTACATGTACCGGGTGTACGCTCACGACCGCCAGGCGCGGATCAACCTGGGAATCCGGCGGCGCCTGGTTCCCCTGCTGGGGAAGGACCGGCGGAAGTTCGAGCTGATGAACGCCCTCCTCTTTTCCCTGCCGGGGACGCCGGTCATCTACTACGGCGACGAAATCGGGATGGGCGACAACATCTACGTGGGCGACCGGAACGGGGTCCGTACCCCGATGCAGTGGAGCGCCGACAGGAACGCCGGGTTCTCGCGCGCCCCCGCCCAGAGGCTTTACCTGCCCGTCAACGTTGACCCGGATTACCATTACGAGACGGTCAACGTGGAAGCGCGGCAGAACAACCTGAGCTCTCCTCTCTGGTACATGAAGCGCCTCCTCTCCCTCCGGAAACGGTTCCAGGCGTTCGGCCGCGGAACGATCGAGTTCCTCTACCCGGAAAACCCGAGGGTCCTCGCGTTCATACGCAGCTACGAGGAAGAGATGATCCTCGTCGTGGCCAACCTCTCCCGGTTCTCCCAGTTCGTGGAGCTGGACCTCGCCGTTTTTCAGGGCAGGATCCCCGTCGAGCTGTTCGGGCAGACCGAGTTTCCCGTCATCAAGGAGCAGCAGTACATCCTCACGCTCGGCCCCCACGCGTTCTACTGGTTCGCTCTCGAACGTCCACGGCTCTCCACGGGCGAGGTCGGTCCGGCGCCGGAGGAGCGCAAGGTGCCGGTGATCCAGCTGGCGGGAAGCTGGGAGCACCTTTTCCGGAAGGAGGGAAAAGGCGCCCTGGAAAGGGTCCTCCCGGACTATCTCAAGACGCGCCGCTGGTTCGGAGGAAAGGCGCGGCGGATCAAGTCTACGACCATTCGGGAAACGGTCCCGCTTCCGGGCGCGTCTCCCCCGTCCGTCCTCGCCCTGGCACAGATCGACTACGCCGAGGGCGACCCGGAGATCTACAACATGCCTCTCGTTTTCGCTTCCGGGGAGCGGTCGGCGGAGGTCCAGAAGGAGCATCCACACGCCGTCATCGCGCGCCTTACGGTCAAACGGGGCGACGGCGGCCTGGACGGAATCGTCTACGACGCCTTTATCGAGAACGACGTGTGCGACCTGTTTCTCCAGGCGATCGGGCACAGGCGGCGGTTCAAGGGGAATCACGGCGAGATCGTGGCCTATCCCACGCGGGCCTTCCGACGCCTCCGGGGAGCGGAATCGGAGCACCTATCCCCCTCCCTCAGCAAAGCGGAGCAGAGCAACACCTCCGTCTTCTTCGGGGACCGGCTGATCCTGAAACTCATCCGGAAGCTCGACGAGGGGCAAAACCCCGACCTCGAGATCGGCGCCTTTCTGACGGAAAAGGCGCGCTTTACGCACATTCCTCCCGTGGCGGGCGCGCTGGAATACCGGAGAAACCACGAGGAGCCGATGACGCTGGCCATCCTCCAGGGATTCGTGCCGAACCAGGGGGATGCATGGAAATACACGCTGGACTACATGGGCCGGTTTTACGAAAGAGCGATGTCCCTGTCCCCCGAGGCGGAAACCGCGGCCTGTCCGAAAACGTCCGCGCTGACGCTGGCCGGCGAGGAGGTCCCGGAACTTGCGGCGGATATGATCGGGACCTACCTCGTTTCGGCCCGCCAGATGGGGCAGCGCACCGCGGAGATGCATATCGCGCTGGCGTCGAACGTCGATGACCCCGTTTTCGCCCCCGAGCCCTTCTCGTCGCACTACCAGCGTTCTCTCTACCAGTCGATGCGGAACCTCACCTCCCAGACCCTGCCTCTTCTCCAGAAGCGTCTCCGGACTCTTCCGGCAGCGGTTCGGGAGGAGGCAAAGCAGGTTCTGGATTTCCAGGACAAAATACTGAAACGCTTCCGGTCCATCCTCGACCGGAAGATTACCGCCATGCGGATCCGCGTCCACGGAGACTACCACCTCGGGCAGGTTCTCTTCACGGGGAAGGACTTCGTGATCATCGACTTCGAGGGGGAGCCGGCCCGCTCCCTGAGTTCGCGCAGAATCAAGAGGTCCCCCCTGCGGGATGTGGCCGGCATGCTCCGTTCCTTCCACTACGCGGCGAACGCTCCGCTTATCGGAAAGACGGGAGGAGGCGGGTTCCGGCCGGACGACACCTCGCGGCTCGAACCGTGGGCGCACTGCTGGAGCCTCTGGGTCTCCGCAGCGTTTCTTTCGTCGTATCTCGGGGTTTCCGCCCAGGCCTCTTTTCTCCCCCGGCAGCGGGAGGAGCTCTCCCTGCTGCTTTCCGTCTACCTCCTCGAAAAGTCGATCTACGAGCTGGGGTACGAGCTGAACAACCGTCCCGACTGGGTGAAGCTTCCCCTTCGCGGGATCCTGCAGTTGCTGGAGTCGCCCGAGTGACGGCTGCGGGGGTAAAAACCGGGGGGATGGGTCCGCTCGGGCGGCTGGCGCGTGCGTACGGCGTCCAGACCGCCTATCACGACATCGCCCACAAGAGGGTTACGGCCTCTCCCGGCACGATCCTGGCCGTTCTTCGCGCGCTCGGGGCGCCGCTCGAGAAGGCGGAAGACGCCCGGGACGCGCTGCGGGAGCACGAACAGGCCCGGTGGCGCCGTCCGTGCGATCCGGTCGTGGTGGCCTGGGACGGCGGTAACGGGGAACTCCCGGTTCGACTCCCGCATACGGCCTCGGATGCGCGGATCGGCTTTTGTCTTCGCCTCGAGGACGGAAGCGTGCGGGAGCTTCCGTGCGACCTTTCCCGCCTTCCGGCAGTGCAGGAGAAGGAAGTCGAAGGGGAGCAGTACGTGATGAAGACGATCGGCCTTCCGGGTGGATTGCCATGGGGATACCACATTCTGACGGTGGAGATCCGCGGGAAGGCCTCGGAAACCCTGGTGCTTTCCGCCCCGCGCAAGGCGTACCGACCCGGTGAGGGCGAAGAGGGAAAGACGTGGGGGGTCTTCCTCCCCCTCTACGCGCTCTCCTCAGGAAAGAGTCTGGGGAGCGGCGACCTCTCCGATCTTTCCTCCCTGATGGAGTGGGTATCCGGGATGGGAGGAAACGTGGTAGGAACCCTGCCGCTGCTTGCCGCGTTCCTCTCCGAGCCGTTCCACCCGAGCCCGTACGCCCCGGCGAGCCGCCTTTTCTGGAACGAGTTCTACCTGGACGTTACCCGCGTCCCCGAATTCGCCGCGTGCCCCCCGGCCCGGGAGCTGTTCTCTTCCCCCGGGTTCCGGGCGGAGGTCGCTTCCCTGCGCTCCGCTCCGCTCGTGGACTACCGGCGCGGGATGGCCCTCAAGCGGAAGGTCATCGAGGAACTGGCCCTGTCGTTCTTCTCGGGGAACGATCCCGTGCGCCGGGAGGCGTTTCGGGAATTTCTGGCGGCAAATCCCGAGGCGGAAGAATACGCTTCCTTCCGGGCGACGGGAGAGAGACAGCGGGCCCCCTGGCCTGCCTGGCCCGCGCCGCTCAAGGACCGGGCGATCACGCCGGAGGCGTATGACGAGACGGCGAAGAGGTACCATCTCTACGCGCAATGGGCCGTAGGCGAGCAGTTCCACGCGATTTCGAAACGGTTCCGGGAGCGGGGGGAGGCGCTCTACCTGGATCTGCCGCTCGGTGTGAGCTACGACAGCTACGATGTCTGGCGGCAGCGCGATCTGTTCGTCCTGGATGTCTCCGCGGGGGCGCCGCCCGACGACTTCTTCACCCAGGGGCAGGATTGGGGGTTTCCGCCCCTCCACCCCGTGCGAAGCCGCGAAGAGGGATTCCGGTACTTCCGGGAATGCCTGCGCCACCAGTTCCGCCACGCGGGGATCCTGCGGATCGACCACGTGATGGGCCTGCACCGCTTCTTCTGGGTTCCGAAGGGGATGACCGCCCGGGAGGGGACCTACGTCCGGTACCCGGCCGAGGAGATGTACGCCGTCCTTTCCCTCGAGTCGCACCGGTACGGAGTCCGCCTCGTGGGGGAGGACCTGGGGACCGTCCCGTCCTATGTCCGGCCGGCGATGGCGAGACACGGCCTGTCGCGGATGTCCGTCGTCCAGTTCGGGCTTTCTCCGGATCCCGCCCACGCGCTTGAAGCCGTACCGGCTGGGTCACTGGGGTGCGTGAACACCCACGACATGCCCCCGTTCGCTTCCTTCTGGGGGGGACGGGACATCGACGACCGGCTTGCACTCGGCCTTCTCGACGAAAAGGGGAGCCGGGAGGAAAGAACCATGCGCTCCCGGGTAAAGGGGGCACTCGCGGCCTTCCTTCGCCGGCAGGGATGGCTGGAAGGATCCGGATCGGGGGCGGAAGAGGTCCTCGCAGCCTGTCTTTTGTTCCTTGCGGGGAGCAGGGCGGGCGTCGTCATCGTCAATCTCGAGGATCTGTACCTCGAAACGAGCCCGCAGAACGTGCCCGGAACCTCGCAGGAGCGGCCGAACTGGCTCCGTAAAGCCCGCCACGGGTGCGAGGAGATCCGCGAGATGCCCCAGGTGATCCGCATCCTCCGGGAAGTGGACCGTCTCCGGAAAGGGAAGAAGGCCGGCCCGGCGTACCCCGCGGGACGGGAACGGAAGCCGACCAGGGAGGAGGTAATATAAGCCCATGCGATACGACGTGTCTCTTATAAACGACCAGGACCTGTACCTTTTCAACGAGGGGAGCCACTACCGGCTCTACGAAAAACTGGGATCACACTTCATGACCGTGGACGGCGAGGAGGGGACCTACTTCGCCGTGTGGGCCCCCAACGCCAAGGAAATATTCGTTACGGGGACGTTCAACGGCTGGGACACCGGTTCCCACCCCCTCAGGACAAAGGGGGTGTCCGGGATCTGGGAGGGGTTCATCCCCGGCGTCATGCGCGGGAGCGCCTACAAGTACCACGTCATCTCCCGGGCGAGCGAATACCGGTACGACAAGGCCGATCCGTTCGCTTTTCATGCGGAGATTTCCCCGGACACCGGGTCCGTCGTGTGGGACCTGTGGTACGAATGGGAGGACGGGGAGTGGATGAAGGACCGGAGCGGCAACAACGGCGCCGACCGCCCGATTTCCATCTACGAGATGCATCTCGGCTCCTGGATGCGGGTCCCCGAGGAAGGGAACCGGATGCTCTCCTACCGGGAGCTGGCGCCGCGCCTGGTCGAATACCTCACGCGGATGAACTTCACCCACGTGGAGTTTCTCCCCGTGATGGAGCACCCGTTCTACGGCTCCTGGGGGTACCAGGTCACGGGGTTCTTCGCCCCCACGAGCCGGTACGGGACCCCGCAGGATTTCATGTACCTGGTCGACACCCTGCATCGCCACGGCATCGGGGTGATCCTCGACTGGGTTCCTTCCCACTTCACCAAGGACGGCCACGGGCTGAACTACTTCGACGGGACCCACCTGTTCGAACACGCCGATCCCCGGCAGGGGCATCACCCCGACTGGGACACGGAGATCTTCAACTACGGCCGCCGCGAGGTGCAGAGCTTCCTTCTTTCCGGCGCCTGCTACTGGCTCGACGTATTCCACATCGACGGCC
>JBAUKK010000118.1:0-3877 GCA_049577645.1 Candidatus Deferrimicrobiaceae bacterium | reverse complement strand
GAAAATGCCCGGGTGCGCCACGCTGGAATTCCGGATCCGTCAGGAAAGCGACCGGATCACCTGGCTCCACCAGGTTTCCGTATTCGTCCCCCGGGGCCTTGCGGGTATCCTGTACTGGCACGCCGTGGATCCCCTCCACCGCCTCGTGTTCTCCGGGATGCTCGGAGGGATCGCGCGCGCGACGAACAAGACCATGATCGTGGGGCCGGAACGCGTGTATCCGGGAACCGGTTCCCGGCCCCGGTGGATCTCCCGGGAGTTGCCCTCGTGAGGCTCGATAGGATCACGCCGGCTTTTTTTCGTTGGCCCAGTAAGCAATCGACTCGAAACGCTCCGCGGGGCGGCAACGAAAGAACCAGGAAGGGAGGAATGTCGTGAAAAAGATGGGGAAAATTCTGATCGCAGTGGGGGTTACCGGCATACTTCTCGCCGCTGCGGTTTTCTACCTTCTCTCGAATCTGGACAGGATCGTGGCGGGAGCCATAGAGAAGTACGGCTCGACCGCCACCGGAACTCCCGTGAAGGTCTCTTCCGTGAGGATAAGACTGAACGAAGGGGAAGGCTCCATAAGCAACCTGAGTGTAGGAAACCCCGGCGGCTTCTCCACGCCGAAGGCGCTGCTCCTGGGCAATATCGCCATCGCGGTGGACACCGGGTCGATCACCAAGGATCCGGTGGTGATCGACAAGGTCATGGTATCGGCTCCCCGCATCACTTACGAGATCAACAAATCCGGCAGTGCGAACATCAACGAGATAAAAAAGAACGTAGAGGCCTTTATCAGGAAGACCACGGCGGCCGTCGAGGGAAGGGGGCCTGCCGGGAAAGGAGCCGGGGAGGAAGGGAAAAAGATTCTCATCCGATCCCTGGTCATCGAGCGAGGAGAGGTAGCCGTCCAGGTCGCGGCGCGGTCGGGTAAACCCCTCTCCGCCTCGCTTCCCCGGATGGAACTGAAAAACGTCGGTGGCAAGGGCGGAAGTACCCCTTCCGAAATCGCCGGCCAGGTCCTCAAACCCCTGCTGAACCAGGTGGCTCTCGCAGCCTCCCGTGCGGGTGTCGAGCAGTACCTGGGAAAGAGCACGGAAGAAGTGAAGAAAGCGCTGGAGGAGAAGGCGCGGGAAAAGCTGGGTGCCCCGGGCGGGGAGGCGGCAAAGGGTGCGGAGGAGGCGGTCAAGAAACTCTTCGGGAAATGAGGAACCCGTACCCGTTACCTGGTTCGCCCGGGATCGTAGTCGTCCTGGACTTCCCCCGGTTTCGGAGACACCTGATTGGGTGATAATGAGATTCCACCCTCTACCGAATACATGTCGACGTCTCATCGAGGAGGACCCATGAAGAGCGATTACGATCTTTCCACGCGATGCGTGCATGCCGGGGAATTGAGGGACGCCGAGGGATCCCCGCACACGCCGATCTACAACACCACCACGTTCGGGTTCCGCTCCACGGCCGATCTCCTCGACGTGGTGGAAGGAAGACGCCCGGGGAACCTCTACACACGGTACGGCCTGAACCCGACGATCCGGAGCGTGGAGGGAAAACTCGCGACTCTCGAAAACGCGGAGTCGGCTCTCGTGTTCGCTTCCGGCATGGCGGCGGAGGCCGCGCTCTTCTTCGCTCACGGCCGGAAGGGAATCGTCTGCCTGGGAAACGCGTACGGCGGCACGCTGGAGCTTCTCGACAAGCAGCTTCCCCTCGTGGGAATACCGACGTTCCTGCTTCGGGGAGACGATGCGGGGAAACTGGAAGACGTTTTAAGGAAGGGGCCGGGCCTCGTCTTTTTTGAAACCCCCACGAACCCGAACATGGAGATCTTCGACATCCGGGAGATCTGCCGGCTCTCCCGCTCCTACGGGGCACTGGTGGCCGTCGACAACACCTTCGCCTCCCCCGTGAACCAGCAGGTGCTGGCGCTTCGCGCGGACATCGCCGTGCACAGCGCCACCAAGTACCTGGGAGGTCACAGCGACCTGACGGGCGGCGCCCTCATGGGTCCGCAGGAGCTGATCGAGCCGGTCGCGCCCTGGCGGAAGAACCTGGGGCAGATGATGGCTCCCGAAATCGCCGCTCTTTTATCGAGGAGCCTCCGGACGCTGCCGATTCGGGTGAGGAGGCAGAACGAAACCGCGCAGACCGTGGCGGAAGCGATGAGGGATCATCCGAAGGTCGCCAGGGTCCTGTATCCGGGGCTGCCGGATTTCCCGCAGCACGATCTGGCAAAATCCCAGATGTCCGGGTTCGGGGGCATGCTGACGCTGGAAATCAAGGGTACGGGGGAAGACGCAACGAAGGTCGTGGACGATCTCAAGCTGTTTACCATTGCCCCGAGTCTCGGAGGCCCGGAGAGTCTTGCGACCCAGCCGATGACCACCACCCACTTCGGACTGACCCCGGAAGAGCGGGGGGCCAGGGGAATCACCGATTCCATGATCCGCTTCTCGATCGGAATGGAGTCGGCACGGGATCTGATCGAAGACCTGAAAAACGCATTGGAAAAATTATGACTGGAGCGAATCGGGTAACCAGCTGTTATCATTAATATAACTTTCGTAATCCGGAAGAAACCGGGAATCGTACTGTTCCGCGTATCCGTCGAACGGTTCTTTCTCCATGTCCAGGTTTTTCCTGGGGGGCGAACGCGCGGGACAGCGCGATCAGACGATTTCGGCCAGTTCGATGAAGAAGGTGAGGTCTTTCCCCGCAAGAGGGTGGTTCGCGTCGATGGTGCGGGGAATTCAGGTTCTATCCCCACAGACGACGTGCGCTCCGCCTGTTCGCTGCCGGTACCGCTCGCCCAGGCGGACTATTCTCCGCCCCCGCCCAACACCGCGTAAAGCCTCACCCGGTTGGCGATCCCCGCCAGGCGGACCGCGATCAGCGCCCGTTGCGCCGCATAGAGGGACCGCTGCGCATCGAGGACCCCGAGGTAGTCGTCGATCCCCTTTTCGAACCGAACGGTGGAGAGGCGGTAGGTTTCCGCGCTCGCATCGACCAGGGATTGCTGCGCCGAGATCTGCCGGTCCACCGTGCCCCGTACGGCGAGGGCGTCCGCCACTTCCCGGAAGGCGGCCTGGATGGCCCTCTCGTATCGGGCAACGGCGATTTCCCTGTCCACCCTGCTCACCGCAAGCGCAGGCCAGATCCGGGCGTCGAAAATCGGCAGGACGGCCTCGGACGAGAACGTCCATGCGCCGGATCCTGCGCCGAAGAGGCCGGAGAGCTCACCGCTCGCCGTCCCGACTGCGGCGGTCAGGGAGATGCGAGGGAAGAACGCCGCGCGGGCGGCGCCGATGTTGGCATTGACCCCCTTGAGCCGATGTTCCGCGGCGAGAATGTCGGGTCGGGCCAGGAGCACCTCGGAAGGAAGGCCCGCGGAAATCTCCTCGGGAGGGCGGACGCTTCCCAGGCCCTCGGGCAGCAAGTCGCGCGGCACCGAAGCGCCGGCCAGAAGGTCCAGGGCGTTCTCATCCTGCGCCGCCACCTGCATGAAACGGGCGACGTCGGCCCGCGCCGCATCCACGCTCGTCTGGGTGCGCCGCAGATCCAGGTCGGACGCAAGCCCGAGTTCGTAGCGCCGCCGGACCAGGTCGTAGGCGGCCCGCTGGGCTTCCAGGGTGGACTCGGACAACCGGAGGGTTTCCCGGTCCGCGGCGAGGACCAGGTAGGCGTTGGCGGCGTCGGACACGATCAGGATCTGCATGCTCCGCCGGGCCTGCTCCGTGGCCAGATATTCCTCCAGCGCCCGATCCTTCAGGCTGCGGATCCGTCCGAAGAAATCGATCTCCCAGGAAGGGACGCTCAGGTTGACGTCGTATCGAGTGGTCGTGATCGCCTCTCCAGTGCTTCCGAACGCCGAGGCGGGTACTCGCTGCTTCCT
>JBAUKK010000117.1:0-7543 GCA_049577645.1 Candidatus Deferrimicrobiaceae bacterium | reverse complement strand
TCTTTCATCATCCCTTTTTCCTTCATCATTTCCTTTTCGAAATAGGCCCGGCCGATTCCCACGTTGAACTTCTTGCACCAGATCACGACGCTGTCGTATTCGTTGAGGTTCGTCCTGGCGGGGATGGGGAACTCGACCGTTCCCGTAAACATCTTGAGCAGCCCTATTTCGATTCCTTTTGTGTAGTCTCCCTCCTTGGCAAGATACACTCTTCCGTCCGGAACCTTGTCGACCTTGATGCCAGTCAAGGTCAGCACGCGATCCCCTTTTTCGTTTTTCGCGATACTTACCTTCCCGGAGGCATGGTGTCCTTCGAAGCCGGACAGCATCCCCATCCTTGTTTCTCCCATCATGGCGCCCGTCGAATATGCCGGTACGAGACTCAACAATGCGACCGCATAAACGAAACGAACCAGGACCGATCTCCCCATGTTCTTCATGATATTTACTCCTTTTTTCGGTTTTTTTGGGTGGTTTCCCTTCCTGTACCCATGCGACAGATAGTAGTGGGGAAAATTCACGAGATGGTCACGAAACCGTTGCATTTCCGTCACGAGATGCATGTATCGGAGAGGAGGAGCATGACCAGGTCGTTGGCCGACGCCTGTACCAGCGTGTATGCGGGGTCGCCGTCCGTGACATAGCTCCATACGAAGACCATCGCCGTGCAGGGCGCCGCCGCGAGGATGATGACCCCGGGCATGTACTGGTCGGCAAGCCCGGGACCGACCCGGGGGAGGATGTGGAGTCCCTGGGGACGGTCCGCGCACCTGTGCTTGGGCTCTACGGAGGAGACGATGCCCGGGTGAACGCCACGGTGGGTCCCGCAGAAGAAAAAATGAAGGATCTCGGGAAGGCGTTCCACGCCCACACCTATCCGGGAGCGGGGCACGGGTTCCTGCGGGGGCAGGACGGACGGGACGGAGCGAACCGTGTCGCCTCGGATAAATCCTGGCCCGCAACGATTGAGTTCCTTAAAAAACATCTAGAATGATATCATACGGTTGACTATATAAACCTCGTCCATTAGGTTATAGCATGACGCCTCTCGTGCCCGGGCAGAGGAAGGGAGCTCAGAGGCGATCTCCGGTTTCCCCGGCGGGAAGCCTGACCCCTCGGCGCTCGAGCAGGCTGCCCTCGGCGAGGTACAGCCGTACGAGCGCAATCCGGTAGCTCACGATCGCCTTGACCTCGTCGATGCTGCTGGAAAGCAGATCGCGCTGGGCCTGGGCGACCAGCAGCGCGGTGCTGGCACCCACGTCGAACCGTTCCTTTTCCGCGTTGAGCGTTTCTTCCCGGAGCGTGCGGGTCGCCTTGGTCGCGAAGATCTGCTGGCGGGCCCGCTCGACCTCGTTGAATGCAAGGCGCACGTCGACCCGAACCATCTGGCGGAGGTTGTCCACGGCCTCGGCCGCCTGGCGCCGTGAAGCCCGGGCGGCAAGATATTTCGCTTCGGCGGCCCGGTTTCCGAGGAAGTGGCTCAATCGTATGCCGGCCGTGAAATCATGGGTGTTGCCGTCGAGACTGCGGAACGAGTCGGAGATGGTGTCGGCGAACCCGGTCCGTCCCAGGGCGATGAACAGATCCAGTCGCGGCAGAAGGCCGTTGCGGGTGGCGATCGTTTCCATGCGGTTCTGCGCAAGACGAAGCCGGGCCTCGTTCAGATCGGGGCGTGACTGTTCGGCCAGCTGAAGACGGTCGGCCAGGTCGATGATGGGCGCCGGCTCGATGGTCGGTTCGCTCGTTGCGTTGATCCCGAGGTCGAGCTGGTCCCGTGATCCGGGGCTGATCAGCTGCAGCAGTCGCAGCCGGTTCTCTTCCAGCAGGCTGCGTGCGTCGATCAGGGCCTGCTCCTGGCTGGCGACCTGGGCGCGAGAGGCCGCCGCCTCGATCTCCGGCAGGATGCCGACCTCGATGCGCAGTTCGACCTCGTCCCGCTGCTGCCGCGCCACGGCCAGCGATCTCTCGAACGTTTCGATCTCGAGCCGCGCCAGCACGTAGTTCCAGTAGGTCGTCTCCGTATTGGCCAGGAGCGCCTCGGAGAAGCCCCGCAACTCGTATGCGCTGGCGACGGTATCGAGTTCGGCCTGCCGCACGCTGACCAGGTTCACCGCGGGTCCGAATCCGCGCAGCAGGGACTGGGTGACGCTCAAGCCCACCCGGGCGGCCTGCAGCTCGGGAGTGCGGTCGGAGACGGTTCGTTCCTGTTCGACCGTGGCTTCGACCGTGGTGCCGGTCGGGAATGCCTGCCGTATACCGGCGATTCCGGCGGCCTCCCTTCCTTCGACGCTGAACCCCGTCCCGGTCGAGGCGGCAGTCTCCTTCGACCGGTCCGTTTTGTATTCCAGTTCGGCGAATAGCTCCGGGTCGTACTTTCCCCGTTCGATCCGCTCGAAGGTCCCGGCGATGACCGGGTTCAGCTGGCGCACCTGCAGGTCGCTGTTGTTTTGCAAAACCAGCAGGATCGCCTGTTCGACGGACAGATCCGCCACTCCCCCGGCCGGTAACGCGAACATCGGTTCCCCGGTCACCCGGGGGCGGAACTCCTCCGTCTCCGGAAGGGCACGGGTCTCCTCCTTCGGGACGCGGCTCGGGTAATCCGGCTGGAGGAAGCCCCAGCGATCCGGCCGGGCGCATCCGCCGGTGAACACCGCCAGCAGGACCGTCAGCATTGCCGCCAGGGGCCTTCTCGGAATAAGGGACGTCATTCACGGCTCGTTTTCGGTTCGGGATGAAACAGGGAATAGACCGCCGGAATCAGCACCAGCGTGATCAGCGTCGACCCCGTGAGGCCTCCGACGACGGCCCGGGCCAGCGGGGCCTGGGCGTCAGCCCCCTCGCCGATGCCGAACGCCAGCGGCAGCAGGGCGAGGACGGTCGTAAGCGTCGTCATCAGGATCGGCCGAAGCCGCCGCCGGCCCGCCTCGGCCACCGCATCGCGGACGCTCATCCCTCCTTTTATCAGCTGGCCGGCCTGGTCCACCAGGAGAATCGCGTTGTTGACGACGATTCCCCCCAGCATGATGCAGCCGATGTACGACTGCAGGTTGAGCGTGGTCTTCGTCAGGAACAGGGTAAGGAGCACGCCGGTCGCGGCCACCGGGACGGACACCATGACGACCAGGGGGTCCCGCAGCGATTCGTACTGGCAGGCAAGCACCATGTACACCAGGACAAGCGCCAGCACGAGCGAGATCACCAGTTCGTGGAACGACCTTTGCTGCTCTTCGTAGTTGCCGGCGACCCGAAGATCGTACCCCACGGGGCGCGGAATCCGGGCCAGCCGTTCCTGGACGTCCGCGGCGATGGAGCCCATGTCGCGTCCCGTGACGTTGGCCGTGACGTTCACCAGCCTCTGCTGGTCCTTGCGGTCGATCAGGATCGGCCCGCGGCTTTTCTCGGTCGTGACGACGCTTCGCAGCGCCACCTGTTCGCCGGTTCCCGTGGTCAGGGTCAGGTTGAGGATCTCGTCGAGCGACCGTTTCTCGGCGTCTTTCAGCTTCACGAGAATGCGGTAGGAGTTGCCCTGGGCCCGGAACTCTCCGACCTTGGAGCCGGCCATTGCGGTTTCCAGGATCTTGGTGACGTCTCTAACGCTTAGGCCCAGGTCGGCGACCTTGTCGCGGTCCACGCGGATCTCCTGCTGGGGGACGCCCGCTTCGCGGCTTGTGTCGATGTCCGTGATCCCCTTGACGTCCCGGATCGCCGCGGCGGCCCGGTTGGCCAGGGCGTCGAGCGCAAAAAGATCGAACCCGCGAATCTCGATCGTCAGCCCTTCGTCGGCGCCCAGCAGCCGGTCCAGAAGAAACTGGCCCTGCGGGGCGCGGGTCCGAATGTCCATGCCGGCGATGTTGCCGGTCAACCGGCGCCGCAGGTCATCGGCGATCTCCACGTTCGACCGGCTCCGCTGGGTCGCCGGCGACAACGCCATGCGGATTTCCCCCCGCGAGGCCGCTGCCGGGTTCCATCCCGACGCGCCGATGCTCACCACCGACGAGACCGCCTCCGGAACCGCGGCATAGACGATCCGCTCCATACGCTGCGTCTGCTCATCGACCAGCTCCAGCCGGGATCCGACCTCCATCTCCCCGGTGACCCGCACTTCCCCCTCGTCGCTGGGGGGAAGGAACTCGGTTCCGATGAAGGGGAGAAGGAGGAGGCTTGCGCAAAGAATCGCCGCGGCGAGAAGAATGGTCTGAAGCCGGTGGGAAAGCACCCACCGGAGCAGATCGCGGTAGCCGTTTTCGAGGTTCCTGAAGAATTCGTCCGCCTTCGTATCCAAACGCTCGATCCACGCCGTCCGTTTCCGGGTTCGCTGTTCCCGTATGGCCAGGGGGCCGGCGGAGAGCATCGGTACGAGGCTCAAGGACACCAGCAGGGAACAGGACAGGGAGAAGATGATCACGTACGCCATCTCCTTGAAAAGGATCCCCGAGACGCCGCGCACGAAAATGACCGGAAGGAAGATCACCAGCGTGGTGAGGGTGCTGGCGATGATGGCCGGACCGACCTCCCGGGTGCCTTCCACCGCGGCGGACACCGGCGCGTCGCCTGCCTCGGTGCGCCGCCGGAAGATGTTCTCCAGGACCACGATGGAGCTGTCGACCATCATGCCGACGCCCAGGGCAAGCCCCCCAAGGGTCATCAGGTTCAAGGTGAGCCCGCCGAAATAGATCAGCGCGAAGGTCGCGATGACGGAGATCGGGATCGCCAGGGAGATCACCAGCGTGCTGCGGAAGTTGCGCAGGAAGAAGAGCAGCACCAGGATTGCCAGGCCGCCCCCGTAGAACACCGACTGCGCGACGTTATTGATCGACCGTTCGATGAAGTTGCCCTGGTTGATCACCGGGACGATCCGGATCTGCGGAAAGACCTCGTTGACCGCGTCGATCTCGGCCAGCACCCTTCGGGAGACCTCGACGGTGTTGGCGTCGGCCTGCTTGCGGATCGCCACCCGAATGCCCCGTCCGCCGTTGACGCGCACGATCCGGGTGAGCTTCTCGTAGGTGTCCGTGACCCCGGCGATCTGGCCGAGCGTCACCGGGCTGCCGTTGCGCTGGAGGATGACCGTGTTGCGGATCTGATCGAGGTTTGCGAACTCCGCCGGTGCGCGGAGCGTGACCTCGTATCGTCCCTGTTCGATCTGTCCCGCCGGGAGGTCGAGATTGGCGTCGCGGATCGCCACGAGCACGCGATCCAGGGGCAGCTGCAGGGCGTTGATCCGATCGGGGTCGAGCTCGATCCGGACCTCCCGGTTGTACCCTCCCCAGACGTCGACCTGAGCCACTCCCGGGATGTGGGCGAAACGGTAGCGGATCTGGTCCTCGATCAGCTGAGTGAGCTCCACGGGATCCAGGTTGCTGGAGATCCCCAGCAGGACCACCGGGAAACTGGCGATGTCGAACTTGGCGACCCGGGGCCTTACGACGTCCTCGGGGAGCTCGTTCATCTCGTGTTCCAGCTTGGCCTGGACATCGAGCGCGGCGGTGTTGATATCCGTGCCCCAGACGAAGCTGACGCGGATGCTGCTGTTCCCCTCCGATGACTGGGATGTCACTTCCTCCACGCCGGGGACTGTGCCGACGATCTCTTCGATGATCTGGGTGACCAGGCGCTCCATCACCTCCGGGCTGGCCCCCTCGTACTCCGTGCGGACGGTGATCGTCGGAAGCTCGATGCTGGGGAGCAGGTCGATCCGCACGCGGCTCAAGGACACCGCGCCGAGTATCACGACGATCAGGGTGACCATCGTGACAAAAATCGGACGCCGTACGCTGAACTCCGGCAGGTTCATTTCCCGGCTGCTTTCGGGTCGGCGGAAGGGGCTTCGGGTTCGCGGGCGGGAATGATGATCGGCGAGCCGTCATCCACCAGCTGCTGGCCAAGGGTTACGACCCGGCCCGACAGTCCCTCACCTTCCACCTGGACCCGGTCACCCTCCCGGATGCCGACCGTCACCTCCCGCCAGGACACCGACTTGCCGTCCTCGCTCACGACGAAAACCCCGGTCCGGTCGTCGCGGGTGGTCAGGGCCTTTTCGGGGACGATCGTGGCTTCGGCCAGGCGGTCGAGCACCACGGTGACCCGAATGAACATGCCGGGCTTGAGCTTGTGTCCCGCGTTCCCGATCATAAGCTCGACCCGCGCCTGCCGTGTCGCCTCTCGGAAGACGGGTGCGATCCGGTCGATCCGGCCTTCGAACGTTTCGCCCGGATAGGCGTCCGTGGTCAGCGTGCCGAGTTGGCCGTTCCGCATGCGGACGTAGTCCTTTTCTGTGACGGACATCACCCCGGTGATGGGATCGAGTTCCACGATCAGCAGCAGGGGTGTGTTCGCGGAAACGGTTCCCCCCTCGTTTGCGAACCGATCGGCCACGACCCGGCGGTCGCTGCCCCCGGTCCAGCTCGCCCGGACCTTCGTATATCGAAGCCGGATATTGGCTGTTTCCAGCGACGACTCCGCCTTGGCCACCTGGGCCATGGCGACTTCGACCTGGGCCTGTTTCGTCAGGTGGTTCGCCCTGGCGCCGTCGAGCTGGGATTCGGAGGCCACACCCCGCCCGCGAAGCGTCCGGATGCGCTCGAGATCCCGGTCCGCGATTTCCAGGGCGCTTTTCGCTTCGGAAAGGTTGGCCCTTGCCACCTCGAGATCGGCCTTGGCCTGGGCCACCTCCTGGACGTACTCGTCGTTGTCCAGTTCCGCGACGACCTGGCCCCGCTTTACGGTGTCGGCCAGGTTCACGGCAATGCGTTCGATGCGCCCGTTCACCTTCGGCGCGACGACGAACTCGGCCCGGGCCTCCAGCGTACCGCTATAGGTGCGTCGCAGCTCGATCGGTCCCTGCCGGATCGGCCCCACCTCCACCGGCGCAGGCTGCTTGAGCAGACCCTTGTTGCCCGCCCCCCCCGGGGACTGAAACTGGCGGAAGACTGCCCAGCCCAATCCCGCCGCCGCGATCAGCAGAAGGGTCAGCACGATTCGTTTCCGAACGGACGTTTCCACGTTTCCCCATCCTCCCGAACGACATGATAGCAGGGTTTTCCTTTAAATTTGCGGGGAGATGCAGGTCCCTTTCCGACCGGTACTTGCCCGTGAGAAACCCGCTGGCCAGTGAGGAGTAACCGATCACGCGCAATCCCTTTTCCCGGCAGAGAGGCGCAAGCTCCGATTCGTATTCGGCGCGCTCATAAAGGTTGTATGCGGGTTGCAGGCTCTGGTAGGCCGGCAACTCGTGCCGCTCGCTGACCTTCAATGCCTCCCAAAGCCGCACCGCACGGTAGTTCGAGGCTCCGATCTCCCGGATTTTTCCTTCCCCGATCAACCGGGCAAAGGCCGCAAGCGTTTCTTCCAGCGGCGTCTCCGGGTCATCGGCGTGGGACCGGTACAGATCGATGTGATCCGTCTGCAGGCGTTTGAGCGATTCTTCCGCCGCGTGGAGGATATAGGCTTCCGAGAGTCCTTTCCCGCCCCGACGGCAACGGGGCGATGCCCGCCGCTCGCTGGCGACTATTCCGATGCGATTGCCTTCACGGCGATTCCAAGC
>JBAUKK010000116.1:0-6544 GCA_049577645.1 Candidatus Deferrimicrobiaceae bacterium | reverse complement strand
GTCCAGGCGCGGCTCGGCGTGGAAGCCGCCCGGTCCCGGGTGACCCTCGCCCAGGCGCAGCTCGCCCAGGCCGTGCGGGATGCGGACCGGGCAGAAAACCTCTTCGAGCGGCAGTCGATCAGCCGGGAGCGGTTGGAGAAGGCCCAGACGGAGCTCGCCGTGAGCCGGGCCCGCCACGACCTCGCGAAGGAAGAACTTCGATTCGCCGAAGCGGCCATCCCGACCCAGGAGGCGCTCCTGTCCCGGAAGAAAGCCGTCCTCGCCCAGCGGGAGGCCTCCCTTGCGCAGCGGAAAGCGAGGGTGGGGCAGCAGAACGCCGTCCTCCGACAGCGGGAATCCGCTCTCGCGGAGGCGAATCTGTTCCGGCGATACACGGAGGTCGTCGCCCCGGCCGACGGGTACGTGACCCGCAAGGGGGTGGAGGCGGGGCAGGTCGTCTCCCCCGGGCAGCCGCTGCTTGCCGTCGCCGATCTTTCGGACGTGTGGGTCCTGGCGAACTACAAGGAGACCCAGATCGAGAGGATCCGCCCCGGCCAGCCGGTCACCATCCGCATCGACACGTACGCCGGAAAGAAGTTCCGCGGGAGGGTGGAAAGCATCATGGCGGGGACCGGGTCCGCCTTCTCCCTCTTCCCCCCCGAGAACGCCACGGGGAACTACGTCAAGGTCGTGCAGCGGGTCCCGGTGAAGATCGTGCTCGAGCGGGGGGAAGACCCGGAACACGTGCTGCGTATCGGGATGTCGGTCGTCCCCACGGTGCTCGTCCGGTAGCCTGATGAGCGGGGGGAACCGGGGCGACGACGCGGCCGGCGCGATGGGCGTGAGCAAGTGGATCGTCGCCGTCACCGTGATGCTGCCGACGCTGATCGAGATCATCGACATCAGCGTCGCCAACGTCTCGCTCGACCACATCCGGGGGTCCCTCTCCGCGGGGATCGACGAGGCCGCATGGGTCCTCACCTCCTATCTCGTCTCCAACGCGATCATCATCCCGATGACCGGGTGGCTCGCCCGCACCTTCGGGCGGAAGCGGTACCTTGTTTTCTCGATCTTCCTGTTTACCGGGGCGTCCCTGATGTGCGGAGCGTCCACCAGCCTGGGGATGCTCGTCTTCTTCCGGGTTGTTCAGGGAATCGGCGGCGGGGCGCTCCAGCCCATCTCCCAGGCGATCCTGCTGGAGACCTTCCCCCCCCGGGAACACGGGATGGCGATGGCCCTCTTCGGGATCGGCATCATGTTCGGCCCGATCGCGGGCCCCCTCATGGGCGGCTACATCACGGACACGCTTTCGTGGAGATGGATCTTCTACGTCAACATCCCCATCGGGCTCCTTGCCATCGCGATGGTCAAGATGTTCATCATCGACCCGCCCTACATGAGGAGGACGGAGAAGATCCGCGTGGACGTTTGGGGAATCGCGCTCCTGACGGTGGGAATCGGCGCCCTGCAGATCGTGCTGGACAAAGGGCAGCGCGAGGACTGGTTCCACTCCGACTTCATCCTGATCTTCTCCGCGATCTCCGCGCTGTCGCTCGTCGCGTTCGTGATCGTGGAACTCTTCTTCGCCGAACAACCGATCGTCGACCTGCGCGCCTTCAAGAACATCTCGTTCTCCTCGGGCAACGTGGTGATGTTCGTCGCCTTCTTCAACCTCCTCGGAAGCATCGTTCTCCTTCCGCTGTACGCGCAGATCCTTCTCGGGTACACGGCAACGCTTGCGGGCCTTGTGCTCTCCCCCGGCGGGGTCGCCACGCTCATCACGATGCCCATCGTGGGACGGCTTATCGTGAAACAGAACCCGAAGTATCTGCTCGCGCTCGGGGTCCTCGTGTGCGCCTTTTCCACCCGGCAGATGGCGGGGTTCAACCTCGCAGCGGATTTCGAATCCCTCATGTGGCCGAGGATCTACCTCGGGATCGGGATGGGCCTTTTGTTCATCCCGCTGACGACCCTCACCCTCTCTTCGATCCCCAAGCCCCAGATGGGTAACGCGACCTCCATCTACAACCTGCTCCGGAACCTCGGGGGATCAATCGGGGTGGCGTTCGCCACGACCATGTTCGCCCGCAGGGCCCAGTTCCACCAGAGCCGCCTCACGGAACACCTGACCTGGTTCGACCGGGGCTTCCGGGACGCCGTGGGGTGGGGAAAGTCGATGCTGGCGGGGAGAGGGATCCCGGAGGCCGCCGCCGAGGGGATGTCGATGAAGATGATCTACGGGCAGGTCGTCCGGCAGGCGACGGTGATGGGGTTCAACGACGCTTTCTGGATCCTGTCGGTCCTGATGGCATGCGTCCTCCCTTTCCTCCTCCTGATGCGACGGCCGGATCACCAGAACGGCCCCCCTCCCCCGGGGCACTGACCCCCCGCGTCGCGGGGGAATTTACCCCGCCCGCCGGACTTGCGGTATAATGGGAACGGTTGCGGGCCGGTCATTCGTCCACTCCTTCGCCAACTCTCACGTAAACAATGCATCGTTCGCGGTGAACCCTTACCGGGCCCAGGAGGATTCCGATGAGCATCCCGCAGAATCTTGTCCAGTTCCTCGAGGACCGCAAGATCCCGTTCCGGACAAAGACGCACCCCGAGGCATTCACCGCACAGCAGGTCGCCCAGGCATCGCACGTGGCGGGGAGCTCCTTCGCCAAGTCGGTGATCGTCAATGTCGACGGGAAGATCTGGATGGCGGTCGTCCCCGCGACGGAGCGGGTCGACCTGAAGCGCATGCAGGCATGCCTCGAGGCGAAGAAGATCCGCCTCGCGAGCGAGGCGGAGTTCGCGCCCCTGTTCACCGACTGCGACATCGGGGCGATGCCGATCTTCGGGTCCCTCTACCACATCCCGGTGCTCGTGTCCCACGAACTCACGGGGAACGAGGAGATCGCCTTCACCGCGGGGACCCACCGGGAGATCGTGCGGATTCGGGTGAGCGACTATCTCGCCGCCGAACAGCCGAAGGTCTGCGAGCGCGAGGCGATCCTGGCGGGGACGACCTGAAAGCTCCCGGGCGGCATGCCCCGCCTCGCCGCTATTCCGCCGTGGGGGGGGCCTCCTTCCTGACGTCGGGGGGCGCCGCGCCCTTGTGCGATCCGCGCCCGACGGGAAGGGCGGTGGATTGCCCCCGGGCGAGGATACGGCCGTCCCCGGCGGTGACCGTAAGCTCACAGACCATCGACTGACGGCCCCTGTGGATGATCCTCGACTCCCCGATCACCTCCTCGCCCGGCTTCGCCGCGCGGAAGACGTTGATGCTCCACTGGACCCCCACCGCGTCGACCTCCGCGTTTACCGAGAGGGCGAACGCCGCGTCCGCGACGGCGAAGAGGAGCACTCCGTGCCCGATCCCGTGGGCGTTCAGGAACCGCTCCTTCACCTCCACCGACACCTTCGCGTACCCTTCCCGGGCCTCGAGCAGCTTCATCCCGAAGTCCTGGATCAGCCGGTCCCCCTCCCAGATCTCGCCGATGCGTCCCATCGCCACTCTCCTCATCCTTTCCGGTAGGACCGGGCCAGTTCCACGTAGCCCAACGCGGTGACCCGATTTCCGTCCGCCGAGCCTGGACCGAGATCCCTCACCACTTTCCCCGGGACTCCCAGCACGAGGGAGTGCGGCGGGACGGCGGTTCCGGGGGGCACGACGGCCCCCGCTCCGATCACGCTTCCCCTCCCGATGACCGCTCCGTCCAGCACGACCGCCCCGATCCCGATGAGACAGAGGTCTTCCACCGTGCAACCATGCACCACGGCCCCGTGGCCGATGGTGACCTCGTTCCCCACGGTTAGCGGATCCCTTCTTGTGACGTGCAGGGTGCTGTTGTCCTGCACGTTGGTCCGTTCCCCGATCCGGATGCGATGGATGTCCCCCCGGATGACGGTGTGATACCAGACGCTGGATTGCTCTCCGATCTCCACATCCCCGATCACCATCGCCCCTTCCGCCACGAACACGCTGCCGTGGCATACCGGTGCGATGCCGTGGAACCCGATCAGCATGGGCCAGCCTCCCCTGACACCCGGAAAAAAAACGGGGGTCGCGCCTGTCGGCGCAACCCCCATCTTACCGCATTTTTCCTGGCCGCTACCCGTCCAGCACCTCGCGGACCTTGCGAAGCAGGGCGTCGAGACGGAACGGTTTCTGAAGGAAACAGGTCCCCGGACGAAGAATGCCGCGCTGCGCGATGGCTTCGTCGGTGTACCCCGACATGAACAGGACTTTCATGTCGGGCAGGAGGGGCGCCAGGGAAACCGCCACTTCCGGGCCGCCCATCTTGGGCATCACCACGTCCGCGACCATCAGGTGGATCGGGCCTCGGTGGGACACGGCGATTCCCATCGCATCGGCCCCGTCCTTCGCCTCCAGCACGCTGTACCCGTGCCCCGTAAGGACATCGCGCACCAGCACCCGCACCAACTCCTCATCCTCCACGAGGAGGATGGCCTCTTGTCCCCGAAGAGAGACGGCAGGCAACCGTTCCGGATCCTCCACGGCGGACGGAGACTCGTGACGGGGAAAGTAGATCTTGAACACCGACCCCTGGTTGGGCTCGCTGTACACCCAGATGTACCCGCCGCTCTGCTTGACGATGCCGTAGACGGTGGCAAGGCCGAGTCCCGTGCCTTTTCCCTTTTCCTTGGTGGTGAAGAACGGCTCGAAAAGGCGCGCCGTGGTCTCGTCGTCCATCCCGTTCCCCGTGTCGCTTACCGCGAGCATGACATACGCGCCGGGGGTCACGACCGAATGGAGGGACACGTATTCATCGTCCAGATACACGTTGCCCGTCTCGACCGTGATCTTCCCCCTGCCATCGATGGCGTCCCGGGCATTCACCACGAGGTTCATGGCCACCTGTTCGATCTGGCCCTTGTCCACCTTGACGCTCCACAGGTCCGGCCGAAGCACCGTGATCAGATCGATGTTCTCGCCGAGCATGCGTCCGAGCATCTCCTCCATGGCCCCCACCACCTCGTTCAGGTCCAGCACTTTCGGCTGCAATACCTGCTTCCGGCTGAACGCGAGCAGCTGCTGGGTCAGCGTCGAGGCGCGCTCCCCCGCCTTGTGGATCTCCTCCACGTCCTTCCGGTACGGGGAGCAGGCGTCGAGGCGGAGCAGCAGCAGATCGGAGTAGCCCCGGATCGCCGTCAGGAGGTTGTTGAAGTCGTGGGCGACCCCGCCGGCCAGCCTCCCTACCGCCTCCATCTTCTGCGCCTGACGGAGCTGCTCCTCGCTCTGGCGCAAGGCCTCCTCGATCCTCATGCGCTCCGTGATGTCTTCCATGACGGACATGATCCCCGTGATGTTCCCCCTGGCATCCCGTATCGGCGCGGTGGACAGGCTGATGTCGATCGGGATACCTCCTTTTTTCCGTCGTTTAAGCACCCGCCCGGAAAATCCTCCTTCGCGCAACACCTGCTCGCGGAGACTTTGGAACTCCGCGAGATTCTCCTCGGGCACGGACGGGAGGAGACGTCCGATCACCTCCTCCTTCGTCCAATCGAACATCTTCTCCGAGGCGGGATTCCACAGGGTGACGTATCCCTCCCTGTCAAGGACCACGATGGAAACCGGCGATGCCTCGATGAGTGCCTCAAGTATCTCGTTAGACGCGCGCAGCTCCTCCTCTACGCGCTTCGGTTCCGAGATGTCAAGCAGGAGGCCATCCACGTGATCGAATGAACCGTCCGGACCGTATACGAGCTGGCGCCTGTCCGCAAGCCACCGGTATCCGCCGTCGCGGCGGCTTATGCGGTATTCGACGCGCAAGACCTTTCTTTGCTCCCTCACCGCGTTCCGGAAGGCCGTCTTCACGGACAGCAGGTCGTCGGGATGGACGATTTCCTTCCATCTGGCGGTTCCCTGAAGGAACTCTTCCGCGGTGTACCCGGTGAGCCGCTCCACCTCGGCCCCCATGAAGGTGAGAGACCAGTCCCGCTTGCCCCGGTAGACGACCCCGGGCACGTTGTTCATGAGGGAAAGGAGCCTGCCGGCAAGCTGCCGCTGCTCCCGGAGCACCCACGCCTGGCGGACGGCAAGGGCGACCTGTCGCGCGACCGCTTCCGTCGTCTCGATCTCGTTCTCCGTCCACTCATATGGTTCCGGCCGATCGAGAAACAATGCCCCGAAGAGTTTCTCCCGGTCGAAAAGAGGGACCCCGATGAAGGCCCGCGGGAGAATGGTCTCAGGCCACTTCTTCCCGTCGGGATAGGGCCAAAGCCGGATATCGTTGACGACGAGGGAACGTCCGCTCTCGAACGTCTCCCTCGATTCGGCGGCATTCGACAGCTCCCGGAACGCGTCGATGGCGGACGGGGAATCCGGCTCGTGATACTCGACCGTCTCGCCGGAGGATCCGGAAAGGAAGATTGTGCATTGAGTGACCCCGAGGAACCGGCACAGGTCGCGTGCCGATTCGGTAAGCACCGCCTTGATGTCGAAGTCACCCAGAAGCGACGCGCCGATACGGGTCAGAAGCGCAAGACGCCGTGACTGGAACTGGGCGCTCAACTCGGCACGCCGGGTCTCCGTGACGTCGGAGAGGATGTGAAC
>JBAUKK010000115.1:0-2952 GCA_049577645.1 Candidatus Deferrimicrobiaceae bacterium | reverse complement strand
ATCCGGAGCAGATCCACGACCCCGCGGAACCCCGCCTCCGAGCCAAGAGGAAGCTGGATCGGAACGGCGTTGACCTTCAGAATGTCGGAAATCTCATCGACCGCCTTTTGAAAGTTTGCCCGCTCGCGATCCATCTTCGAGACGAATGCAATCGTGGGAACCCCCGTATCGCAGGCCAGGTGCCACATCTTCTCCGTCTGCACTTCGACGCCGGAGACCGCATTCACCACCAGGACCGCGCCGTCCAGCTGGCGAAGGCAGGCATGCGTGTCGGCCTCGAAGTTGATGTAGCCGGGCGTGTCGGCCACGGTCACCGCGACCTTGTTCCACTGGTAATGGTGAAAGGAGGTGCTGATCGTGATCTGCCGGCGGATCTCCTCCGGGTCGTAGTCGAAGTTCGAGCTGCCGTCGTCCACCCTCCCCATTCGCTCCGTTGCCTTCGCGTTGAAAAGAAGCGCTTCGGCCAAAGTCGTTTTTCCCGCGCCGCCGTGGGCGATGATCCCCACATTTCTCAGTTGATGGATGTCCACGTCCCGCTCTCCCTCCCGCGAAGATAACCTCCCCTCATGTCCCGGACGTACGGTTCCTCTCGTATATAATACGCAGCCCCTCAAGAGTCAAATTCTCATCAATTACCTGTATTTTGGCGGACTCGCCGGCAATGGCTCCGGCCAGGCCGCCGGTGGCGATGACAATGGGGTCCGTGCGTACTTCCTTCCTGATCCGGTCGATGATCCCCTCCACGAGAGAGAGATAGCCGAAGAACAGACCGGATTGCATGGCCGCCACCGTGTTTTTTCCGATCACGGTCGGCGGTTTGGCGATCTCGACCTGCGGCAATTTCGACGCCTGCCGGAAGAGCGCCTCGGCAGAGATATTCGCCCCGGGAGCGATGACTCCGCCCATGTAGTCCCCCCCCGGCGAGATGTAGTCGAACGTGGTTGCGGTCCCGAAGTCCAGTACGATGCATGCGCTCTTGTACTTCGCAAACGCCGCGACCGCGTTGACGATCCTGTCCGCGCCGACCTCCTTCGGGTTATCCATCTTGATGGAGATCCCGGTCTTCACGCCGGGCCCGACGACAAGAGGCGTGATGCCGAAGTAGCGGGCGCACAGCTCCACGATCGTCGGCGTGAGAGGCGGGACGACGGAGGAGACGACGATGGCGTCGACCTCCCGGGAGGAGAGATGGCTTCCGTCGTAGAGGTTCCGGATGAGGATCCCGTACTCGTCGCTCGTCTTCTGCTGGTCGGTCCAGACACGCCAGTGGTGCAGGAGGTTCTCCCCCTCGTATACTCCCAGGACCGTGTGCGTGTTCCCCACGTCGATGACGAGCAGCATGGTAAGGCCCTTTACCTCTCGAACTCGACGATCTCCCCGCTGTGGATCCGTTCCTCCCTGCTCGCGCCGTCCCGCCGGAAAAGGAGCATCCCGGCCTCGTCCACGCCTGCGGCGACCCCGCGCATGTCTCCTTCCCGATTGCGCACCACCACACGCTTTCCCGAGAGCAGGGACCGGCGGTTCCATTCCGGGAGAAGAAGTGCAAGCCCCCCGGAAAGAAAATCCCGGTACGATTCCGCAAAACAATCGAGAAAACGGGAGAGAACCTCTGTCCGCCGGAAGCTCTTCCCGGTCGCCAGCCGAAGCGATGTGGCGGTTCGGGAAAGAACCCCGGGGAAATGGGAAGCTTCCGAGTTCACGTTCAGCCCGACTCCGATCACCACGTGACGCAGGCGGTCCGCATCGGTGGACATTTCGGCCAGGATCCCCGCCGCCTTCTTTCCTGCGAGATAAAGGTCGTTGGGCCACTTCAACCGGGCAGGAATCCTTGCTGCTTCCTCAACCGCCTTCGCCAGAGCCACCGCCGCCACAAGGGTAAGTTGCGGCGCCTGCCGGGGGTCGATCGGGGGCCGAAGGAGAAGCGACAGGTACAGGTTCACCCCGGGGGGCGATTCCCACCGGCGGTCGAAACGGCCCCGGCCGCCGGTCTGGGCGTCCGCGCACACGACCGTCCCGTGAGGGGCCCCTTTCTCGGCCGCTTCCGCGGCCCGGCTGTTCGTGCTGTCGGTGACGGGGAAAAACGCGAAGGAACGCCAGAACGACCGGGAGGAAAGACGCGGGAGGACCTCGGTCCCCTCGATCACGTCGGGGCGCCCGAGAAGCCGGTAGCCGGCCCCCCGGGCCCCTTCAATCCCGAAGCCCCGGCGTCGCATTGTCCTGATCTGCTTCCAGACCGCTGCGCGGGACGTTCCCAAACGCCGCCCGATATCTTCGCCGGAAACGAACCGCCCCGGGTGTTCCTCAAGTATGCGCAGGAGCAGATCCCCCATTCCTCTCCTTCGGAAAACCTTGAAAAACCTTTCGTTCCATTAAGCATTTAACGTGCGGGGAAATCAACCGAAAGATGGAAGCAGAACGCCATTCCCTTTGCCCGGAGGATTTGCTTCTATTTGCCTCAGAAGGACCAGGCCCGTTTCGTGCTTCCGATCGATCATGTTTTCCTGTTGAAACAATCCCTCACGCAACGCAGGAAATCCCTTACATTGTTTCATGGACCCATGAATTCCGGAATGGTCGGGATATGAGCGAGAACCGAAGGAATAATACCGTGACAAGAGGAGTGGCTTTCCGTTACTGGATGCTCTCCCTCTTCTCCACGGCCTACCTTTTCCTGTTCCTCAGGATATTATGGCGTGTCGGGGACGAGGGCCTGGTGGTCTATGGGGCACAACGGGTAGTGGAAGGTGCGTTGCCGTATCGTGATTTCGTAGAGGTCTTTGGGCCAGCGTCGTTCTATTGGCATGCCCTTTTCTTTTCATTGCTTGGGACGAAATGGATGGTCGCACGAGGGGTGCTGCTTTTCACTGGTGCCACTTCCGCAGTTCTTGTCTACTGGATGACACGGCGGCTGTACCGCGGGCCTTTTGAAATGATGCCGGCCCTCTATTCTCT
>JBAUKK010000114.1:0-3456 GCA_049577645.1 Candidatus Deferrimicrobiaceae bacterium | reverse complement strand
ACGCGGAGGTGATCGCGGCGGCCGATCAGCACGGGATGGCGATGGTGTTCACGGGGGTGCGTCACTTCCGCCACTGATCCGGCCGGCAAGGTGCGGAGGAAGGAGGAGACCGGTGGGTTTGAAGGTTCTGGTCGTGGGGAGCGGGGGGCGGGAGCATGCCCTCGTCTGGAAGATCGCGCAGAGTCCTCTGGTGGAGAAGATATTCGCCGCCCCGGGAAATCCCGGGATGGCGAAGAATGCGGAGCTGGTCCCGTTGCCTGTGGACGAGACCGCCCGGATCGTCGATTTCGCCGTGAAACGGCGCGTTGACCTGACGGTGGTGGGGCCCGAGGCGCCCCTTGCCGCCGGAATCACCGACGATCTGGTGAAGCACGGGCTGCTTGTCTGCGGGCCGAGCCGGGCCGCCGCGCAGCTCGAGGGCTCCAAGGTGTTCACCAAGAACATCCTGGCGAAATACGGGATCCCGACGGCGGATTTCCGGGTATTCGACTCCTACGACGATGCGGAACAGTATCTTCTCACGCACCGGCTTCCGGTCGTGATCAAGGCCGACGGACTTGCGGCGGGGAAGGGAGTGTCGGTGGCGGGAACGTTCGAGGAGGCGGTCGCGTTCCTGCGGGACGTAATGGGGAAGCGGGTATTCGGCGCCGCGGGGGAACGGGTCGTCATCGAGGAGTGCTTAACGGGCGAGGAGGCGTCCTATATCGTGTTCACCGACGGGGAGACGTTCGTCCCCCTTCCCTCCTCCCAGGACCACAAGCGGATCGGAGACGGCGACACGGGGCCGAACACCGGGGGTATGGGCGCGTACTCTCCCGCGCCGGTGCTGACCCGCGAGGTGGAGCGGAAGGTGCAGAGGGAGATCTTCGAGCCGCTCCTGGCCGGGATGCGGGCCGAGGGGATGCCGTTCCGGGGCATTCTCTACGGGGGCTTGATGATCGAGAGGGGAGTGGCGAAGGTGCTCGAGTTCAACGTGCGCTTCGGGGATCCCGAGGCGCAGCCGCTTTTCATGCGTCTTTCGAGCGATCTCGTGCCGTTGTTGGTGCAGTGCGCCCAGGGAAAGCTTACCGACGCGGTCATGGAGATCGATCCGAGGCCGACCGTCTGCATCGTGATGTCCTCCGGCGGATACCCGGGGTCCTATAAAAAGGGGTTTCCGATCACGGGCATCGAGGAGGCGGAAGGGTTGGGCGGCGTCCAGGTCTTCCACGCCGGGACGGCGATGCGCGACGGGAAGCTGGTGAACAGCGGGGGAAGGGTGCTCGGAGTCACCGCCGTGGACGACGACATCCGGAAGGCGATCGAGCGAGGGTATCGCGCCGTCGATAAGATCCGGTGGGAAGGGGCGTATTACCGGACCGACATCGGGAAACGGGCGCTCCAGCGGGAAGGGGCATGACGATGGCCGGCAAGGTGCTGATCCTTATGGGGAGCGGGGCGGACAGGGAGGTAATGGGGGAGGCCGCCCGCGTCCTGTCCGGGTACGGGATCCCCTGCACGATGACCGTGGCGTCGGCGCACCGGTCTCCCGGGCGTACCCGGCAGATCGTGAGCCAGGCCGAGGGGGAGGGGTATTCGGTCATCATTACCGGTGCCGGCGCCGCCGCGCACCTCGCGGGCGTGGTCTCCGCGGAAACCCTCCTCCCGGTGATCGGTGTGCCGCTGGCAAGCTCCCCGCTTTCCGGCTTCGACTCCCTTCTCTCGACGGTACAGATGCCGGCGGGGGTCCCCGTGGCGACCATGGCGGTCGGGAAGGCGGGAGCGCAGAACGCCGGGCACCTCGCGGCGCAGATTCTGGCCCTGGCCGACCCGGCCTTAAGGAAGAAGGTCGGGGAGCACAGGCGGCGGATGTCCGAGGAGGTCGCCGCCTCGGCGGAAGAGGGCCGATGATCGCTCTCTCTCCCGAGTGCTTCCCCTGCTTCCTTCGGCAGGCGGACCTTGCGGCCCGTGCGCACGGTGCCTCCGAGTCCGCCCGGAAATCCCTGGCGGCGCGCATCACCGGCATGTTGGCCGATGCCCCGGAAGGGGAGATCCCGGCGAGGATCGCCACCCGGCTGCATGAGACCGTCCGGCACGAGCTGGGAACCGACGACCCCTTTCGTGGCGTGAAGGAGCGGGAGATCGGCCGGTTCGGGGAGATTTCCTCGCGGGCGGAGGCTCTCGTTGCGGCCTCGCCGGACCCGACGGCGGCAGCCGTCTGGGTGTCGGTCTTCGGCAATATCATGGACTCCGGGATCATCGAAAGGGAATCCATGGAAAGCGAGATGGGGCGGCTCACGGCGGCGGACGGAGCCCGGCAGATTCCGGAGGGGCTCCGGGACCGGATTCTCCGTTCCCGGACGATCGGGATCCTGCTGGACAATTCGGGGGAAGTGGCCTTCGACGTTCCGCTCCTGGCCCGGCTTGCGGGAGAGGGGAAGACCGTATGGATCGGCGTGAAGGGCGGGCCCGTCATCGACGACCTGACCGAGGCGGAGGCACGCCGGATCGGGTTGTCCGCCTACGGCGAGATCGTATCGAACGGGAACCGGGGGGTGGGGACCGACCTCGGGCTCTGTACGAAATCGTTCCGCGACAGGATGGCGGGGTCCGACCTGATCCTGTCGAAAGGACAGGCGAATTTCGAAACCCTTATCGGGCGTGTCCGCCACGCGTACTTCCTGTTCCGTTGCAAGTGCCCCGTCGTCTCCCGGGCACTCGGGGTTCCCGAAGGGGACCTCGTCGCCCTGGATGGAGAGAAGGCGGGGTGACCCGCCTGGTCCGCCTCGACGAAGAAACCGCTCCTTTCCTGCCCCCGGGGGTGTTCGATGCGCTGCGCGACGGAAGGTTGCTGATCTGTCCGACGGATACGCTCTACGGACTCGCCGCCGACCCTGCCTCGGAGAAGGCGATCGCGCGCCTTGTCTCCGCGAAGGGGAGAAAGGGAAGAAAGCCGATCCCCCTGCTTCTCGACGAGCGTGAAAGGGCTTTTTCCCTGGCTCGGGAAGTTCCCGCAGACGCGACGCGGCTGATGGAGAGATTCTGGCCGGGAGCGCTGACCATCGTTCTTTCCGCCTCTCCGGATCTTCCGGAAACCGTCACCGGCGGATCGGGGACGGTGGGGCTGCGCGTACCCGACCATCCGGTCCCGCGGGCGCTGGCTGCGGCGGCCGGGGGGGCGATCACGGGGACATCGGCCAACCGGTCGGGGGCTCCCGGAGCCTGGAGAACGCCCGAGGAGATTTTGAACGAGTTCACCGGTGAGGTGGACTGGATTCTGTGGGACGGGCAGGCGCCGGCATGGACGGGGATTACCTCCCTTTCCCCGCCGCCGCCCGGTTCGACCGTCGTGTTTGCCGGGGAGAAGAAGGTTCTTCTCCTGAGGGAAGGGGCGATCCCCTTCCGGACCATAACGGACTTTCTCGGGAAGGGATAGAACATGGCCATCGTATCGCCGTTTCGGGGCATCCATTACGA
>JBAUKK010000113.1:0-2220 GCA_049577645.1 Candidatus Deferrimicrobiaceae bacterium | reverse complement strand
ACCAGGGCCTTTGCGCCCGGTTCAAGATCGTGGGCGTTCCGGCGCTTCTGTTTTTCAAGGGCGGAGAAAACGTTCTCCGGCTCGACGGGTTCGACGACTCGACCGAAAAACAAATCGAAGACGGATTGAACGGAATCCTGGGGAACTGATGTGAATGCGAGCCATGTCATCATCAAGACATGCGCCAATATCCTCGTCCACCTGCCCGATTTCGTCCGTCACGGCTCCAAGCCATCCAGAGAAATAAAGAAGCATCCGGACCTCGAGGGAAAAATCAAGGCCCGTTTACGAACCTTCGAGGAAACCGTTCGCTATGCTCCCAACCAGGTCTTCATCGGCAACATGGAGCCGGACACGCTAAGGTCGCAGGAACAGCCGTGGTTCCGGCATCTCGTAAATAGTGACGGCGCGTTCGGCCGAACCGGACCGTTCGGGGAGATCATGCCCCAGGAGGAGTTCTACGCTCTCCTGAAAGCGGCGACGGACGAATCCTCCTACGACCTGGTCTGGCTGGAAGACCGGTTTCTGGAGGGGGTCGTATTGCGGGCGATCTCCGATCATCCCTTGTTCCGGTCGGACGACCTGCTCGGGAAGCTGCGCCGGGGCAAGCGCATCGAGGAGATCCGGCAGAAAATAGAACGGGACCGATCGTTGTCTCTCTACCATCAGGGTGCCCTGATCGGCTGTTTCCAGAGGCACCATGACGAGGACGAATCGCTTGCGGCCCTCGTGCTGATGGAGAACCTGATGACCAAGGCTTCGGCGTTTCTGGCGCTTCGGCATATGCTCGACGGTTCGAAATGCGACGCGTCGGAGATCGATTTCATCATCAGCTGCTCGGAGGAGGCGGCCGGCGACCGGTATCAGCGGGGCGGCGGCAACCTGGCCCGCGCCATCGGCGAAATGGCCGGGTGCGCCAACGCCATCTCCTGCGACGTCAAATCCTTCTGTGTCGGGCCCCACTATGGCATTCTGCACGCGGCCGCCCTGGTCAAGGCCGGGTTGTTCAAAAAGGTGGCCGTGGTGGCGGGGGGGTCGCTCGCCAAGCTGGGGATGAAATTCCAGGGGCATCTCGAGAAAGAGATGCCGGTTCTGGAAGACGTGATCGGGGGAGTCGCATTCCTGGTGACCGAAGACGACGGGGTTTCCCCCGTCCTTCGACTCGATCTGCTGGGGAAATACCCGATCGGCGCAGGCGGGTCGCAGCAGCGCATCCAGGAAAGCCTGATTCTCGCGCCGCTGAAAGCTCACGGATTGAAATTGACGGACATCGACCGCTACGCCACCGAGCTGCAGAACCCGGAGATCACCTTGCCGATCGGCCAGGACGACATTCCTTTGAAGAACTACCGGCTGATTGCGGCGTTGGCCGTCCGGCAGAATGAGATCGAAAAGAGCCAGATGAACGAATTCATCGAAAAACGCGGGCTGGTCGGTTTTGCCCCGACGCAGGGACACATCCCCGCCGGCGTCCCCTATATCGCGCACGGAATCCGGGAAATCCGGGAAGGAAAGAAAAAGCGTATCATGATAGTAGCCAAAGGGAGCCCGTTCCTGACCCGGATGACGAACTTGTCGGACGGTCTGTCCCTCGTGCTGGGAGAAAATCCGAAAGGGGCGGAGGAGAAGACCGATGCTTGATGGGAAAAAAGTGATCGCCTTCGGGGACGGCCAGGAGATCAAGGCCGAGTCGCTGCAAAGGTGCCTGGAGGCCGCCGGGGCGCAGGTCATACTCGTCCGGGACGCCTGTTTCGTCTGAACGGCCGCCCTGGCGCTTGACTCGGCGAGTCAAGAAGAGATCAAGAAGGCGGCGGAGGAACACGGGCCGGAGAACCTGATCGTGGTGTGGGGCGTCACCAACGAGCAATACCTCGAAGTCGGCTCCCGGACGGTCATGGAGGGCGACCCCAGCTGGTCCGGCCCGCTGGCGGGAGAGGCCTTGCACCTGAAGGTCTTTCATGTGCTGGAACCGGGAATCAAGGATCACATACCGCAAGAAGTGTATGACGAAGAGCTGATGCTTCTGGAGCTTGCGGTCGGCGATGAAAAGATCGGGAAAACGGCCGCCATGATGGAGGGGTTCCGCGCTCAACCGGTAGCCCGGTAAGTCGGTCCCGTTTCGGTTCCTCCGCGCTCTTTCTTTTGTAACCCCCCGATAACAATATAAGGATCGGAATCTTCGTTGCGAGGAAGCCGACGGGCCATGCCCGTCATCGATTG
>JBAUKK010000112.1:0-1880 GCA_049577645.1 Candidatus Deferrimicrobiaceae bacterium | reverse complement strand
AACAGTGGCCCGGGAATTGGCGAAGAGAATGCATTTTTCGGAAAAGGATTGCCGTTTGATGTTCGTGGCAGGGGCTCTCCATGATCTTGGCAAGGTTGCGGTACCGAACTCCGTCCTCGACAAACCGGGGAAACTCGACCCCGATGAATACGATGTGATCCGCGTGCACACCTATTTCACCTATCAGATCCTGTCGACGATCGGCGGGTTTGAAGACATCGTCAAGTGGGCGGCCTTCCATCATGAGCGGCTTGACGGGAAAGGATACCCGTTCCGCCTCAGCGGGAGCGAACTCTCGTTGGGTTCCCGGATTATGTGCGTGGCCGATGTATTTACCGCCGTGAACGAATTTCGCCCCTATCGGCGCGATCCGAACCGTAAGGAAACATTGCCGATCCTTCTCAACCTCGTAAAATCCGGGTCATTGGATGGAAATATCGTTACGGTTTTGGCGGATCATTACGAGGAAATTGACAGGGGCAGGGCGGCTGTTCAAGAAATCCATTCGGCTGATTATAGGAATTTAATTGCTCGACGATCTTTATGCTCCTTTACCGTTTAACCTCTTCAGGAACAACACGAATCCGGTTGAGTATTCAAGCCGCTCCCTTCCTATAACAGCCTGGAATCCTTTTTGTTGTCGAATAGTTACAGCCGTGCCAAAATTGCACTTTCCGTAGCCTTCCGTAGATTTTGGACCAAAATGAGCCACTCGCATTTGCGCAGCACGTTCGGATCACAGATCGACATGGCGGGGGCCGATCTTCACAATCATGGAGACGATGGGGCACGCCGACATCAAGACGATGATGATCTATGAGGCCCTTAAGGAAAAGCTGCATCAGGGAACAGGTCGAGAAGCTCAACGGAATACACGTTCCCCAAGCGCCCGTTCGGAAATCCGACGCTTCGAAAACCGGGGCAACATTTTCGGCCCTACGCCTTGTCTAAGACCTCCCGCACCTTCCTCGCCAGAACAGTGGGGGTAAAAGGTTTTCCCATGAACGGGGTGTCCGGCCGGATCACAAACGATTCGTGGATCGCATTTGCCGAATACCCGCTCATGAAGATCACCTTCAGCCCGGGGTTCTCCTTTCGCAACGCCTCGAATGCCTCCTTCCCCCCCATCCTCGGCATGACCATGTCCAGAACGGCCAAGGCGATTTTTTCTCCGTGCTTCCGGAACAGGTCGACCGCCTCTTCCCCGTTGCGGGCCAATAGCACCGTATACCCGAGGTCCTTCAGGATCCGCTCCGCGAGCGTCCGGATACTTTCCTCGTCCTCCGCCAGCAGGATCGTCTCGCTCCCTCCCCGGATCGGTTCCGCCTTTACCGGCGCCCTGGCGTCCGGCGGGACCTCCACCGCGGGGAAATACACCTTGAAGGTCGACCCCTTCCCCGGCTCGCTGTATAAGTGAATGAACCCGTTGTGCTGCTTCACGATCCCGTACACCACCGAAAGTCCCAAGCCCGTCCCCTTGTCCGGCGCCTTCGTCGTGAAAAACGGCTCGAACACCCGCTCCCGGGTCGCTTTATCCATACCGGTCCCCGTATCAGAGACCACAAGCATCGCATAGCACCCCGCTTTCATGTATGGGTACTTCCGTATGTACTCCTCCTCCAGGTCCACGGAAGCAGTCTCCACGAGGAGCTGTCCCCCACCGGGCATTGCATCCCGGGCGTTCAGGAGCAGGTTCATGAGGACCTGCTCGATCTGTCCGCGATCGACCCGTACTGTGGGAGTGTCCGAAGCCTGCAAGGTCCTGATCTCGATTTGTGCTCCGGCTACCTTCTCGAAGAACTTCACCAGGTCTTTCACGACGTAGCCAATATCCAGGTTGACCGGTTCGATCACCTGGCGACGGGCAAAGGTCAATAACT
>JBAUKK010000111.1:0-5390 GCA_049577645.1 Candidatus Deferrimicrobiaceae bacterium | reverse complement strand
GGATCTCCAGACGTCGATGTCGGAATTGCCGTCTTCCTTGGCGACTTCTTCGTACCGGTCCATGACGTCGTCGGCCGCCAGGAAGCCGAAGTTCAGCGCGACTTCCAGGTTGTCATAGAGCTTGTGGCTCACGTAGGCGTCGAATTCCAAGCCGACCGAGTCATCCGTCTTCCCGCCGACCAGCGTGACGTCCTCGGCCGTCAAGATATAAAGGACGGAAGCGCCGACCTTCGTCTTCTTGGACGCCTGGAAGTCGAGGGCCAGTTTGTTGACGAAGATCCCCTTGTCGCCGAAGGGAGCGTAGTGGTCGGAGAAGTAATCGTCGTCCGTGTAGCCGCCCTCGTTCAGGATGATGCTGTAGTTGGCGTCCGTGTCGACCTCCATGTAGGCATCCAGGTCGTTGTCGTTGGGGTTGTCGTCTCCGGAAGCATAATAGACGGAGTAGGTCACGGTGGCCGCCCCGAAGCTCACCCCGAGATCCCCGTGCAGCATGTAGCCGCTCAGGTCCAGGTTCCTCGTGGTGACGCCGCCGTCAGTCGTCATGTCGTCGAGGCTTCCGTTTTCATAGATGAGGTCCCAGGCGGCGAAGACCTTGCCGAAGCTGGTCCCGGCCGACCAGTCGCCGTCGATGCCGATCGCGAACATGTTGAAGTTCGAACTGGGGAGCGAATCGACCGCGTAGACCTGGTCCGCGTCCATGAAGCCCGTAAGAGCGACGGGCTTAGAGGCTGAGTTAACGTCCTGCGTGAAGTAGTTGAGGAAGAAACCGACCTTGACGGGCTCCATCTTCATGTCGTAGCGGGCCGTAAAGGCGTCGAGATCGCCGTCGCCCCAGCTGTCGCCGGCGACGGACTGCGTGTCCTTGGGGCGCATCCAGGCCAGGTACCAGTTGTCGGTGTAAAACTTCACGCCCATTGCGGATTCCGCCCAGAAGAGCGGGTTCACCGCGTGGGTCTGCAGACCGACGCGGAACCGGAAGTCGGTGCCCGGAAGCTCGAAGTCGGTGTACGCCCAGCGGGTCTCGATGTTGACGCCGTCGCCGGAGAAGGAGCCGCCGACGCTCTTGCCGACACTGCCGCCGGCACCGAACCGGAGCGCGCCCAGCTCGATCGCGTAGACGCCCTTGACCTTGCCGTCATCGGTCGCCGCCTCCACCCACAGGCGGTACTTGGTGCTGACGAAGGAGTCCGGGGCGTCCTGATCCTCCAGCGACGCGTTGGATGCATCGCTGCTGAAGAAGTTGATCTGGTCGGTATACACCAGGAAGCGGTTGTTCAGGTCGCCATGGAATGTGAACTTTGCCGCCATGGCGGGAGCCGCAACCATAAGGGCCAGTGCGGCGAATGCAAGGAGAAGTTTCAGATGCTTGCTCACGTTTCCCTCCTAAAGTTAAGATTGGTGTCTTTTTGTAGAATCCCTCCCGGCTAAAAAAACCGGGTCTCGCATAGCCCCCTGATATCCCCTCGTTTCACCTCCCTTCATTATGAAAATTGCCTTCTAACCCCCCTTGTACACGACGCGATAGTTCCTTTTCCCATTCCTGAAACCGCCAATCCGGCCGATCCCGAAAGTCGTCGGGACATGAATCCGTGCGAATTTGTCCCTCCACCACAATGCGAGTTTGAAGGTAAGATATCAAAATCAAATACTTTGTCAATCATCAATCGCAGGGCGTTTTCCCGCGCACATCCCTTCGGTTGCACCCGGGATGACGATAGTTACCGGATGATTTCGCACCCATTACCTGTCCCTTGCTGGTAAATTCACGATTGTAATGGTATTTCGGCGTCCGCTTCCCGGTCTTTGGATCGCGGGTTTTCGCGCGTGCATCCCGTAAGGGTGCGCCGTATCTCCGGAATATTTCCCCTGATCGGTACTTCCCGCACGCGGGACCCCGGGGAAAAATAGGGGGATATAATGGGGTACGGCGGTTTATCCCCAAGAATCGTCCAACGAACGACCGGAGAGGCCCGTTGAACGGCATGCTGCCAACGATCGCCGAAGACCTGTTCGGCTACCTCGGAAAGTCCTTCCCCGTGTGCTGCGGGAGCGACGAGTTCTACTTTTTCCCCCAGGTCATTCCGCCACCGGACAGCTGGCCCGGCTGGGACGACTTTACCCCGGGGAAAATCGAGGAGGTGAAGAAACGGCTTTCCTTGGTGGAGACCGAGATCGGTCTGGTCTCCCGAGCCACCGAGGACCCGGAACTTCTCGCCGACGCGGAAACCCTCGGGAGGATGGCGAGCACGCTCCGGGAACAGCTTTGCGATGTCCGCTTCCACCGGACCCAACCGACGTTTTACCTGACGCTCCTTTGCACCGCGCTTGCCTCCTCCCTGGGAGATCCCGACTCCCGCGCATGGAACATGCGGGCGCAGACCGTTCCCGCGTTTCTTTCCACGGCCCGGGAAGCGCTCACCGAAATGCCGCAGCTCTTCCGGGACCTGGGCCTGGAAATGGTCCGGGACATTAAGGCGTGGCTGCGGTCGCTTACAATGGCGGCGGGCGATCTGGCTCCGGTCGCTTCCGCGATCGAGCGGTTCGAGGATTTTCTGCTCCGCGCCAGGACGGGGAGCGATTACCTGCTGCCTCCCGAAGTCGTGGCGCGGATTGTGACGGAACATATCGGGTGCGGCGTCGGCCCGGCCGAGGTCCGGGACGTTCTCCGGCAGGAGATCGGCGAGACGGACAGGTTCATGGAGGAGGTATGCCGCAGGTTCTCCCCCGGGACCCGCTGGAGGGAGGCGGTCCGGAAGATCCCCCTCCCGGCCATCCCGAAGGAGGGGCCGCTGGCGATATACCGGGAAGCGGCGAAAGGTCTCCTGCGCTACTGCATCGGCGCGGGGATCGTGCCGGAGGACCTCCCCGGGAGAAGCCCCCTGCGCGTCGCGACGCTCCCCCCGTACCTCAGGGCGATCCGGGCCGCCTCCGCGTACAGCTTCACTCCCGGGAACCCGACGCAGAAGGGGACGTTCTACATCGTGCCCCCGGACGGCTCCCGGGATGACAGCCGGGAAGATCTCGCCGATTACCGGATGCTCACCGCCCATGAGGCGTATCCGGGGCACCATCTCCTCGACAGCTGGCGATGGCAATACGTCTCCCCGGCGAGACGACCGGTCGAGACGCCCCTCTTTTACGAGGGGTGGGCCTGTTTCGCGGAGGAGCTCATGCGGCTTACCGGGTATTTTTCCGCGCCGGGAGACCTCCTTCTGCTTGCGAAGCGACGATACCGGAGAGCGGTCCGCGGCCTGGTCGACCTCGACCTGCAGACGGGGGAACGGGATCATCTCTCCGCCGCCGGCCTCCTCGCCGAATCGGGATTCCCGAGGGATGCGGCATCCGCCGTCGTCGCGAAGTACGCGCTCAGGCCGGGATACCAGGTGTGCTACACTTTCGGACTCGGGAGATTTCTCGATCTGTACGAACGGTACGGAACGCAGGACGCAAAGGGGTTCGTCGAAACGGTCCTTTCCGGCGGGGAGATCGGTTTTGCCCACGTGGAGACGGCGCTTCGCAGGCGCTTTTGCTGATCTTCCCGTGTCCCGGTGCCGCCGGCAGGGGAAGCCATTACATTCAGGAACGGGATATGGAGAATTTTCTCGGCCACCACTCGGAATGGAACCTGGGAAGCCCCGGAGGATGGGACTATCAGCGCATCACCCAGGTGATCGGCAAGGAAGTGTGGAAGAGGCTAAACGATATAAAGAAGGTCCGGGTGGACCTGGACTTCGATCATCCTCTCCTCTATCCCATCGACGGGTTCGTTACGATGCTTCTCGAGGCGCACCGCGCACGGGAAGGAAAAAACCCCGGCACCATCGCCGTAGTGGCGGAGGCGGAGACCTTAAAAGACGTTACCGAGAACATCAATCTCGCGGAAAGACTCAGTACCATCGATGGGATAACGGGTGTCCTCCTCGCGCCCCACGAGCTGGAGTCCAAAAACGGCAGGGCCTGCTATCGCGGCAAACCCGTATCCCTGATCTTCCTCGATTTCAACACCGATATCCTCCTTTCGCTGCACCGGAAGCAGGACCTTTCCCCCCTGCTCGCGGCGGTGAGAGATGGGCGCGTCATCAATCCCCGGGGCACCGAGCCGATCAATGTGAAAAGCATGTTCGAGCTCATCACGGGCTCCATGCGAGGCCGGTTTCACCCCGAAACCGTGGCGCGCACCCCCTGGACCCGCAAGTTCTACCCACGGAAAACGGACGGACCGTCGGGGGAGGCGATCGGCGATCTGATCGAGTGGACACGGAGCCACTGGGACGACCTTGTCCTCAAGCCCGAACGGGGGTACTCGGGGAAGGGTGTGCGTGTGGGAGGGGTCCACAGGAATGCGGAGGAGGCGGTGAGGGTAGCGCTTGCCGGAGGGGACTACATCGTGCAGGAGAAGATCCCGCTCCCTCTCTGGGGGGAGGACAATCCCCTCGTGGACAGGGAGCGCGGGCAGGCCTCCCTCGTGCGGTTCCAGACCGATTTCCGCTGCCTGTTCGGCCCGCAGCGGGTCTTCGGGTTTCTCGTCAGGTACGGCGGAATCCCCACCAACGTCGGAAGCGGCGGAGGAGTACAGCCCCTGGCCGTATTGCGCTCGGATATGACGGTCAGAGACGCGGTCAACCGGATCAACGAGACAATCCTCTCTCTCTCGTACGGCGACCTCCTCGAGGTGGTCGAGATGCAGGAGAAGATGGCTCTTGACCACAAGTTTACCTACCTTCTCGGCCCGATCAAGATGGCCCTGCGGCCGAGGGTGATGAGGCCCGGCCACATAAAATCCCTGCGCGCCTACTGCGCCGCGGTCTGGTCCGATTGCCTGACTCTCGAGAAAATGTGGCTTTCGGGGGAAATCGACGCGTTCGTGGACATCGAGGAGGAGGAGCTCGCGATCGCCCGGTCGCAGGTCTGGGGCGGGTCCCCCGCCGTGTTCGCATCGGACGGGCTCTTCAGCTTCGGGGCACACCCGGAGGGGGTATGAATTTCGACGTCGATCCCGAATGGTGGAAGGAACTCTTCGACGAAGTCTATCTCACCACGGATGCGCGGTCGGTATGTGATGATGATGTCACCCGGAAGGAAATCGATCTCGTCCAGGAGTTGATCCCCCTCTCCCCGGACCAGGAAATCCTCGACCTTTGCGGGGGGCACGGCAGGCACAGCAGGGAACTGGCTCTGCGCGGGTTCGAAAAATGCACCGTCTTCGACTTCTCCCAATTCCTCATCGATCGGGGAAGGGAGGAGGCGAAAAAAGCGGGGATGGCGATCACCTTCCTCCAGGGAGACGCCCGGCGGACCGGCCTTCCCCCGGAACGCTTCGACCACGTCCTGGTCCTCGGCAATTCCCTCGGATACATCGCTTCGCCGGAGGGCGACCGGGACATTCTCTC
>JBAUKK010000110.1:0-9532 GCA_049577645.1 Candidatus Deferrimicrobiaceae bacterium | reverse complement strand
CACCTCTCCGGGGAAATATGCAAGGACGGCGACCAGGTGGGCCGATACGAATCCCGCGATCAGCGTGTAGAACAGCAGGTCCGCGCAGAGATCGGGATCGAGGGAGAGCTTGCGGCACCGCCTAAGCGACACCCGGATGCCGACGAGCATGGCGATTGCGACCAACACGCCGAAGGCGTGGATTTTCACCGGTCCCAGGGGGAGGACGGGTTGCTCGAAGTAGGGGATCACGCCGGTCGCCGTCCCGGCCGCTTCCTCCCTATGCTGAAGGGGTCTTGCCCGAGGCGGCCTTTCCCCGGAAATCGTGGCAGTTCGTGCAAGCCCCTTCCTCCTTGTTGTGGTCCATCTTGTCGTCGTGGCACGAAAGGCAGGTATCGCGCCCGGAGACCTCCCACACGTGGGGGCGGTGGCACTCCGTGCAGGAGAGATCGGGGTGCTCCCCCTTCCGGTGCAGCGCGGGCAAGCCCTCGTGGCACTCCCGGCAGGACGTGACCGGTTGCGCCTCGATTTTCTTTTCGTGGCAGTCGGCGCACGCCATGGACATCATGGGGGCGGAAGTGTCGATCTTGTGGCACTCGGCGCAATCGATGGGGGGCCGGTACCCGGCCGCGTGGCAGTTGTTGCAGAGGATTCGTCCGTGCTTACCCTCGAGGTCCATGGGATGCCACGGCATATTGGACCCCGGCATCATCGCGCCGAGCGGCGACAGGGGCCCCCGCTGCGGCATCGTGTGACAGGTCGCGCACTCCGTGGTCAGGACCTTCCCGCTTTCCGCGACGTGCTTCCCGTCGTGGCATCGGAAACACCCCGGCCAGTTCCGGTGCCCGATATTCGACGCGTACGTCTTCCAGTTCACCTTCATGTCCGGGAATACGCTGTGGTCGTAGATATTGATCGCGGTGTCGATCGCCTTCTCCACGTCCGCTTTCCGGGCCTTGTACACGTCCGGGTACTTGTCCCGGTAAAAAGTGGCGATATCGGTGCGCAGGCCCTCGAGCGCTTTTTCCCTGCTCGGGTACTCCACGACGAGGGCGTCCACGACAACCTTTTTGATCCAGGGCAGGGTGCGTGAGATGAAGTAGGAGGCCATCGCCTTGTCCACCGCGGCTTCGGGGGGCTCGTAGATGTGCGTGGGACGGTTGTGACAGTCCATGCAGTCCATCTCTCTCTTCTCCTGCGAGGCGAGCTCCGCCGGATCCCCCGTGTAGTCCGTGGTGATGTACACGTCCTCGGTCCCGTCGAGCCGCGATGACTTGATCCAGGGGATCTCCTGCTCCTGCCTGTCCAGCGCGATGTAGTGGACCTTGTTCTCGGTGATCATGTGCCAATGGATGCCGGCATTCTCCCCCAATTGTCCGCTGCCGCCTCCCGTCTTGATCCCCAGGCTGATCTGTTCGGGGGTGTTCTGCTCGTTGTACCGGAAGTGGGGGATCTGCTTGAGCTGCGTACCGAAGAACTTCGCGGGCCAGTGACACTCCTCGCACGTCTCCCGGGCGGGACGCAGGTTCTCGATGGGGGTGGGGATAGGGGTCGGGTACGTGTTCAGCATCACGGCCAGGACCTGCCTCGCCCCGGAGATCTTCGATTTCACGTACCAGGAGGCGCCCGAACCGACGTGGCAGTCCACGCAGGGTACGCGGGCGTGGGGGGATCCCTGGTAGGACACGTATTCGGGCTGCATCACCGAATGACAGAGCTGTCCGCAGAACGACACGGTCTCCGTGTACAGGAAGGCGTGATACGAAATGAAGGCGAGAAGGATCGCGAGGAAGGACCCCCCGAGGATGGCGTAGCTGAACGTTCTCCGGGTTTTGGGATCGTTCAGGTCGAGTCGGGGGTACGGCAGGGCTTCGTCGACGCCGAGTTGCCGCCTGCGGATGCTCTCCCGCCGCATGCCGTACAGGAAGATGATGGCGCCGAGGGTGAAGAAGGCCGGAAAGACCATGTAGGAAAAGATCCCGATGTAGGGGCTGGGGGACTTGAAGCTGAACATCAGAAGAAGGGTGAAGAGAATGAGAAAAATGCTGATGATTGCCACGTAGGCGCCGAAGAAGCTGACGGCGTTTCGGTACAGCCCACCCCCCTTGTGCTGCTCTGCCATGCTTGCCTCCCTGCCCCGCGTCACGTGTTCGGGCACCGTTGCGAAATCGGGACATCGCTTCCGGTGCCCGGCGTGTCATAATATAGTAAGATTGTTTTTTTTATAATACACGAGGATGGTTATGGTGTTCACGGAAACGTTTTCCCTGTCCACCAAGGGGTTCTGCGACATCATCGACGTCACGGGGAAGGTGGCGGCGGCGGTCGACCGCTCCGGCATCGGGGACGGAATCGTCACCGTGTACTGCCCCGGGTCGACGTGCTCCCTCACCACGATCGAGTACGAACCGGGCGTTATCCAGGACCTTTCGAGGGTGATCGAGGCGATCGTCCCCTCGAACGTCCCCTATGAGCACGACAAGCGCTGGGGGGACGGCAACGGCTTCTCCCATGTGCGGGCTGCCCTTCTCAAGCCATCGGTCACCATCCCTCTCCTGAGCAAAACGCTCGCCCTCGGGACCTGGCAGCAGATCGTGTTCCTCGATTTCGACAACCGGGAAAGAAAGCGAAAAATCATCGTCCAGGTGGTCGGGGAATAGCCGGGCGGCGCAAGGCCGGGCGGCGGGCGGGCATGGCAATCGTGCCGGACAAGGCGGACGTGCTTATCGTGGGCGCGGGGATCATCGGGCTCACGCTCGCCCGCCGGCTGGTCCAGGCCGGGTGCAACAACGTGGTCCTCGTCGAAAAAGAGGCCGCGCCCGGCATGCACGCTTCCGGGCGCAACAGCGGCGTACTGCACGCCGGGATCTACTACGCACCCGACAGCATGAAGGCAAAGTCGTGCCTGAACGGGAACTTCCTGATGCGCGACTACTGCCGGGAGAAAGGGCTTCCGCTCCGGGAGACCGGAAAGGTGATCGTCGCGCGCGACGGGGGGGAGCTCCCCGTCCTGCGCGAGCTGGAGCGGCGCGCCACGGCGAACGGAGCAAAGGTGGAGATGATCGACGAGGCGCAGCTGGCCGGGGTCGAGCCGAACGCGCGAACCGCCGGGAAGGCCCTCTTCTCTCACGACACCGCCTGCGTCGATCCGCTGGCGGTCATCGACAGTCTCCGGACCGACCTGGAGGCGTGCGGGAAGGCCACCCTCCTCACCGGCTGCCTGTTCACGGGGGTCAAGGGGTCCCGTACGGCGGTCACCAGCCACGGCGAAATCTCGTTCCGGAAGTTCGTGAACGCCTCCGGCGCCTACTGTGACCGGGTCGCGCACCTGTTCGGAGTCGGAATGCAGTACCGTCTGATCCCTTTCAAGGGGATCTACCGGAAGCTCCGTAAGGGGCTGTCCCACACCGTACGGGGGAACATCTACCCGGTTCCGGACATCCGCAACCCGTTTCTGGGCGTTCACTTCAGCAGCAACGTCCATGGGGAGGTATATCTCGGGCCGACGGCCATTCCCGCGTTCGGCAGGGAGAATTACGGTCTCCTCTCGGGGATCGACCGCGAAGGGCCGTCCATCGCGCTCTCCGACCTGATCCTCTTCCTCCGTAACCCGCAATTCAGGGAGGTCGCCCTTACGGAGCCCCGAAAGTTCCTTGCCCGAAGATTCTTTCGGGACGCTGCCCGGCTGGTGAAGGTGCTCTCCCCTTCGGACATCGAGCCCTCGGAGAAGGTGGGGATCCGGGCGCAACTGGTGGACTGGCGGACCAAGGACCTGGTCATGGACTTCCAGGTGATCGCCGACGGCGACGCGATCCACGTCCTCAACCCGATTTCGCCGGCCTTCACCTCCTCCATGGACATCGCCGAGACCCTTGTGCGGGCGCACTTTACCGGGGGCGAGGCGGATCGCGGGGAGAAGCCGGGATGAGCGTTCGCAGGGGGAAAGCCCCCATCAAGGGGGTCATCTTCGATTTCGGGGGCGTCATCCACTCCTTCGACTTCGGTATGTTCTTCCGGAGTCTCGGCGGGCGGACGAACAGGACGTTCGGAGAGATGAGTTCCCTCGTCGCCGGATCGGGGCTTCCGCGGAGATACGAGTTGGGGGAGATTTCGTCGTGGGAGTTTTACCGCGGGATCGTGAACCTGTGCGGGCTGCGGGTAACCGAGGAGGAGTTCGTCCGGGCCTTCGTGGCCATCTTCACCCCCATCGAGACCACCATCTGCCTGATCCGGTCCCTCTCGCGGTCGTACCGGCTCGGTCTTCTCTCCAACACGAATGAATGGCACTACGATCGCCACATCCGTTCCGTGGAAATTTTTCCTCTGTTCGATTCGGTGACGCTATCGTTCCAGGTGAGAGCGATGAAGCCCGCGGAGGCGATCTACCGGGATATGCTGGAGAAAATCGGCTTCCCGCCGGAGGAGTGCGTCTTTGTCGACGACCTCGAGGAAAACGTCGCGGGGGCCGGTCGCATGAACCTTCACGCGATCCACTACACGGACCACGAGCGTCTTGTCTCCTCCCTCGCGGAGCTGGGCGTCATCGCATGACGGGAACGGGGCGACCGGAAAGACGGGAACCGAGGGGCCCGGCATGAAGGCGGTGCGGATGGCGGGGTTCGGCGGCGTTGATGTACTGCATATCGTTGACCATCCCGACCCCACTCCGAAGGATGATGAGCTCCTGGTGCACGTCCATGCGACGGCGCTCAATCGCGCGGACCTGCTGCAGCGCAGGGGGAGATATCCCCCGCCGCCGGGGGCCTCCGATATTCTCGGGCTGGAGATGGCGGGCGAGATTTTGGAGACCGGCTCCGCATGCGGAGAGTGGAGTCCGGGCGACCGGGTCTGCGCGCTCCTGACGGGGGGGGGATACGCGCAACTGGCGGCCGTCCCCTGCGGGATGGCGATGCGGATCCCGGACAATCTGTCGTACGAGGAGGCGGCTGCGATCCCCGAGGCATTTCTCGCCGCCTACCACAACCTGTTCTCCCTCGGGGGTCTAACGCCGGGGATGATGGTCCTGGTCCACGCCGGAGGGAGCGGAGTGGGCACGGCGGCGATCCAGCTGATCCGGGAGGCGGGGGCCGTCTCCCTGGTCACTGCAGGGTCCCCGCCGAAGATCTCCCGTTGCCTGGATCTTGGGGCGGAGGCGGGGTGGAACTACCGGGAAGGGCCCTTTGCTGCGTGGGTGGCCGCCCGGACGGAGGGGAGGGGGGTGGACCTGATTCTCGATTTCGTCGGGGCCCCGTACTTCGGGCAGAACGTAAAATCCCTCGCGGAGGACGGGAAGCTGATCCTCATCGGCACGATGGGAGGGTCTGTGGCGGAGCGGGTGAACCTCCTCGATCTTCTGTTTCGGCGGCTCAGGATCCTCGGCACCTCGCTTCGGTCCCTGGACACGGCGAAGAGGATCGGCCTTACGCAACGGTTCTCCGGTTTTGCGCTTCCGCGATTTGCGGACGGGCGGCTTGGTCCGGTGATCGACTCGGTACGCGACTGGACGGAAGTCGCAAGTGCCCACCTTCGGATGGAGTCGAACGAGAACGTGGGAAAGATCGTCCTTCGAATAGACGGGGCCTGACCCCGCTTTTTCCTCCCCTGTCGGAAATTTGACGCCCTCACATCGTTTCCTTTCGAAACTGTCAGAAACTGTCACTCCAGCAGAATCGGTTTTCTTCTGTTTTCAGGGGTTTGGAAGATATCCGCGGCAGGAACAATCCTTGCTTTATTTATACGTGATTCCGGGGACTTCCCTTATCTCCGGGGGATGGCGAAACGCCGGGGGTCCAAAGGAGGTCGGGATGCGCGACATCAGATCGTTTTTCAAGATGGTGTTCACTCCCGTCACGATCATGCTGGTTCCCCATTCCCGGACCAAACCGGTGAGCATCCGGATCCCCCTTGCGGGAATTCTCTTCTCCACCGCCTCGTTCTTCGTCGGGGTTATTTATCTGTTCACGGTCGCCGTGCACACCGTCGAATACCATCAGATGAAGGAACGACTCTCGTACGTTACGGACCAGTTCCTCGAGCTGAAATCGACGATGGTTTCCCTGAAACAGGCGGAGCTGGAGTTCAAGAGGCTGTTCTCCCTGAAATCGAAGGCGGACGTCCTCGAAAATGCCGAGTTCCTCGACACGGGATCGCTCGACATGGAGGTGCTGCGCTCCCAGATCGACGAGGCGATGCGCTCCGTTACGGACATCAAGAAATACATCGCCGAGCAGAAGGACATCTACCGGGCGACACCAATAGGCTGGCCGGTACCGGGATACATCTCCTCGCGGTACGGCTACCGCAACCACCCGAAATCGGGGGCAAGACAGATGCACACCGGCCTCGATATCTCCATTTCCTCCGGGACGGAGGTTCTGGCGACCGCGGACGGGATCGTTACCTTTTCGGGGAAGACGGGGAACAGCGGCAACGTCGTGGTGATCGAGCACGGCCACGGGTACTCTACCGCTTACGCTCACAACAGCAAGAATTTCGTTGCGGTAGGACAGCGCGTGACAAGGGGTGAAGCCATCGGGTTGGCCGGGTCCACAGGGCGTTCGACGGGCCCCCACGTCCACTACGAGGTATGGAAGGACGGGCGTCACGTGAACCCGTCCAAGTTCCTTGCCAGGAGGTGATCATGTTCGGGAAGTCTTCCGCCAAGCTTGAAACGGTCATCGGAGCCGATTCCACGATCAAAGGGGAATTGGCGATCAAGGGAACGTTGCGGATCGACGGAGTCGTGGAAGGGGACATCCGGGCCGACTGGGTCATCGTCGGAGAGACCGGGAGGATCCGGGGAAACGTGCAGGCCCGCACGATGGTCGTCGGGGGGAGAGTGGAGGGCAACCTCGAAGCGTCCGAGATCATCGATATGAAGGACAAGGCGCAGGTCTTCGGCGAGATATGTACGGCGAAGCTCGCGATGTCGGAGGGGGCCCTGTTCGACGGGCAGTCGTCCATGAAAAAGAAGAAGGAGACGTCGGAGGGCCAGGAAGGGAAGGTCAAATCGCTTTCGGCATCCCGGACGGCATCGTAATTCCGTAGGCTCACCCGGCAGCTCCGGTCGTCTGGTCCGCGAGCTCCGTGATCTCCCCCCGGAACCGCCATAGCATCCAGATCCCCGGCAGGGCGGTAACCGCCGTGAAGAAGAAGAAGACCGCCCACCCCACCGATTCCACCACGTAGCCGGAGGTCGGCGCCACGAAAATCCTCCCCAGGGCGGCGAGGGAAGACAGTAGGGCATACTGGGTGGCCGTGTACCGATGGTCGCACATGGCCATCAGGAGGGCCACGAACGCCGACGTCCCCATTCCCCCGCACACGTTCTCGAAGCCGACGGTGAATACCAGCATCGCGTAGCTCTTCCCCACCCAGGAGAGGACCATGAACGAGAGGTTCGATACCGCCTGAAGCATTCCGAAGAACAACAGCGAGCGGTAGAGCCCAAGCCGCACCATCAGGGTGCCGCCGAACATCGCCCCCGCGATCAGGGAGACAAGTCCGAAGCCCTTGTTGATCGTTCCCACCTCCGTGGGGGAGAAACCGACGCCCCGGATCAGGAAGGCCGTCGTCAGGGTCCCCGCGTAGGCGTCCCCGAGCTTGTAGAGGACGATAAGCAGGAGAAGCGCGCCTGCCGCCCGGCGCGAGAAGAAATCCTTCAGGGGTCCTGTCACCGCCTCCTGCAGGCTCTTCGGAGGGGTCGCGTGGATCTCCGGTTCGGGGCAGAATATCGTGGTGACGATCCCGACGGCCATCAGCGAGGCCATCAGAAGGTACGTGTTCCTCCAGCCGATCTGCTCGGAGAAGATGAGGGCCAGGGCACCCGAAGCGAGCATCGCGATCCGGTACCCCGTCACGAAAACGGCCGCTCCCAGGCCCCGTTCCGGTTCGCGCAGGACGTCCGTCCGGTACGCATCGATCACGATGTCCTGGGAGGCGGACAGGAAAGCGACCAGCATGGCGGCGGCCCCGAGCGCCCAGGGGGCCGCCGCCGGGTTCCCGAAGGCCATCGCCCCGATGCCGAGCAGCAGGGCGGCCTGCGTAAGGAACATCCATCCCCTGCGCCTTCCCATCCGGGGGGGAACAAAGCGGTCCATCAGGGGCGACCAGAAAAATTTCAGCGTGTAGGGAAGACCCACCAGTGCGAATACCCCGATGGTGCGCAGGTCCACCTCGGCTACGGTCATCCATGCCTGCAGCGTCCCCCCGGTCAGGGCCAGGGGGAGGCCGGAGGAGAATCCGGCGAACACCATCACCGCGATGCGGCGGCTGCGGAAGACCTGAAGGAAGTCGGAGAGATTGCGTCCCATGGCGTTGTAGGAGATATTCCCGGGCACGGCTTCGTTTGTCAAATGATATGCGTTATGCAAGCGCGAAACCGACCGGTCGGGACCTCATCGGATAGAAGGTGGCCGCATCAGCGGGAGCGCCGGCCGCGAACAGGGAGAAGGGAGGTTTCGCCATGGGGAACGAAGGGAAAATCGCCATGGTGACGGGGGGTTTCTTCCGGGATCGGGAGAAGATCCCCTGGTAGGGAGTCGCCGCCCGTTTCCCCCGGGAAAAGTTGCCCCGGAACCTGCTACCGATTCCCATTCCTTATCATTTGTTGATCTTGGTTATTTTGCCATTGCATGTTTTATTCCGATCATGATAATCTCCAATTACTCACTTTTATTTTATTTCCAGGAATTTAGAAGTGATTCGTCGATTTGTGATCGTGTTTCTACGTTTTGGTAAAGGGGATCCGCCATGCAGGCGCAGGTAACGTATCTCGATCATATTAACTTTCCCTATCATCAGATGCGAACGAGGTACGAAGCGGAGTACGGGATCATGTGGTATCACATGGACTCGAAACCCCGGCCGTGTTTCAACCCGGAACTCCTGAAGGAGTTGAAGCAATTCGTCGATTTCCTGCCGTATATCCACAAGCGGGCGCCGGGGATGGAGGAGAACGGGGCGCTTCGGTATTCCGTGTTCGCCTCGATGCATCCGGGGGTCTTCAGTTTTGGCGGGGACTTGGAGAGCCTCGCGCGGCTGTCGAAAGCCGGGGACATCGAGGGTCTGCGAGCGTACGCCAGAGCCTGCATCGACGTGGTCTATTCGGGAATGGTCAATCATCATCTTCCGATCACGACGATTTCCCTCGTCCAGGGCGACGCCATGGGGGGAGGGTTCGAGGCCGCGCTGTGCAACAATGTCGTGATTGCGGAGAAAAGCGCGAAGTTCGGGTTTCCGGAGGTCCTTTTCAACCTGTTTCCCGGCATGGGGGCGCACAAGCTCCTTTCGAGGCGCCTGGATCCCGGACGCGTGGAAAAAATGATATTGAGCGGGACCATGTACAGCGCCGACGAACTCCACGATATGGGCCTGGTTGATGTAGTAGCCGATGACGGGGACGGGGAGAATGCCGTGTACCGGTTCGTCCGGAACCATTCCCGAAGGAGAAACGCCTTCCAGTCGCTGCTCCGGGTCAGGGACCTGCTTCATCCGGTTTCCTACGAGGAACTGATCGAAATAACGGATATCTGGGTTGATGCCGTGATGAGGC
>JBAUKK010000109.1:0-14981 GCA_049577645.1 Candidatus Deferrimicrobiaceae bacterium | reverse complement strand
GGGCAATATCCTGCGGTCTCCGTAGCCGCCTATCCGGTCACGGAACCCGCAATCAAATTGTTCCCGCCGGGCTCCTCTCTGGTAAAATCGATCCTGTTATGGCACGGTGGGAATGCGTTATCTGCGGGTATATTCACGAGGGCGCGGAACCGCCCGACATATGTCCCGTCTGCGATGCGCCAAAGGAATTCTTCCGTCTCCTTTAAGGATTGACAGGTCGCAGCCGTTCCCCGGTCATTACGGAGGAACGCTCATGTTCCGCAAACGGGGGATGCCATGGATTTTCTCCGCGAGTCGATGGATCGGCTGACGGAAGAGGCAAAAAGGATCGAACACGAACTCCGGGTGGTCCTCCCGAAGGAGATCCATGCGGCTCTCGCCCACGGGGACCTTTCGGAGAACAGCGAGTACGAAGCGGCAAAGGAAAGGCAGTCCACCCTGAACGCAAGGCTCGGTCAGATCCAGAAGCGGCTCGCCGACCTCTCCCGGATCGATGTTACGGCCATTCCAAGGGACCGATCGGGTCTCGGGAGCAAGGTGACCGTCGAGAACGCCGGGACGGGACAGGAGATCGGATACACCCTCGTGATCCCGGAAATCGCCGACGGAAAGAGAAACTTCGTCTCGATCGCCTCGCCGGTGGGGAAAGCCCTCCTCAACCGGAGGCCGGGAGACGAGGTGACGGTGCAGACGCCGAAGGGGATGCTGGAACTCGAGGTAACGGAAGTCCTCACAGCATTCGGCAACACCCTGCGGTAGCGGAGTCACGCCAGCGAGGGGAACCTCCTCTTTACCTCTTCCGCGATCTCCTTGACCTCCTCCGACCGATGCCGGGGACAGACGAGGACCGCGTCCCCGTCCCGGATGACCATCACGCCCTCCATTCCGATGACCGCGACCACCCCGCGGTCCGATCGAACAAGAGAGCCGCGGCAGTCCGCGAGGATCACCTTTCCCGCGGTGACGTTTTCCCCCGCCCCTCCCAGGAACTCGTGGAGGGAGCGCCAGGTGCCGATGTCGCTCCATCCGAACTCCGACGGGATGACGAGGATCCCCTCCTCCTTCTCCAGAATCCCGTAGTCCACGGAGACCGACGGAATGCGGGCATAGGCGCGGCGCAGGCGATGCCGGAAATCCCTCCTGCCGGCGTCGCAGAGCGCCTCCTCCAGTTCCCGGTGGACGGCGGGGAGGAAACGGGCGACCCGGTCGCGGTAGGTCGCCGCGCGGACGATAAACACGCCGCTGTTCCAGTAGAACCGCCGCGAGCGCAGGAATCTCCGGGCGGTGCGCAGATCGGGTTTCTCCGTGAACCTTCGCACAACGAACACGCCCTCTCCCCCCGGAAACGGCGTCCCCCGCTCGATGTAACCGTAGCCGGTCGCGGGATGGTCGGGGGCAATCCCCAGTGTCACGAACCGGCCCGTTCGCCGGGCAAGCCGCAATCCCTTCTTCAGCACCGACCGGAACGCGGATGGGTTTCCTACGGCGTGGTCGGCCGGGGTCGCGGCGACCACCGCGTCCGCATCCCGGCGCTCAATGCGCACGGCGGCCAACGCCATGGCGGGAGCGGTGTTTCTGCCTTCCGGTTCCAGCAGGATGTTCCCGGGCGGGACACCGAGTGCGCGGGCGTTGAGGTTAGGAGCATCCTTTTCCCCCGCCACCACCCAGATGTTCTCCCGGGGCACCAGGGGGAGGAGGCGGCGGACGGTCTCGAGGATCATCGGACCGTTTCCCGTCAGGTCCAGGAATTGCTTCGACCGGTGCATCCGACTCTCGGGCCAGAACCTTTTGCCTGAACCTCCCGCCAGAATGACCGCGTGGTCCATTTGGCATTACCTCCCCCGGAATTTACGATAGAATACAACGGTGAAGAAGAACCTGAAGAACACTTTCCTCGCCGGCCTCTTCGTCATCGTGCCGCTGGCGGTGTCCGTCGCCCTTCTCGTCTGGTTCTTCCATAAGGCCGACAACCTGTTTTCCCCCCTCGTCGAAGGAGTGGTGAGAAAGATCTCCCCGGGCATCGGCCACATCCCGGGGACGGGGATCCTCGCGGGGCTGGTGATCATTCTCGTCATCGGGTTCTTCGCGAGAAACGTTGTGGGCGAGCGGGTCCTGGCCGGCCTGGACCGGTTCATCAACCGGATTCCCTGGTACCGGACGATCTACTCCACGGTAAAACAGCTGACGGACGCCTTCTCGCCCGAGAACGCCCGCTCGCTCAAGGATGTCGTACTCGTGAATTATCCCCGGGAGGGGTGCCAGGCAATCGGGTTTCTGACGGGCACGGTCGAGAGGGAAGGAAAGATCCTGGCCGCCGTATTCGTCCCCACCAACCACATCTACTTCGGCGATGTGCTCTTCCTTCCCGATGAGGACGTAACACGCCTGAACATGCCGGTCGAACAGGCGGTGCGCATCCTCGTCTCCGGGGGGATCGCCGCCCCGGAGAGGTTCTTCCCCAGGGAAAAAACAGACTTGACAAGACAATCGTTGCCCCCGTACCCTTAACAAACCATGATTCCGGTAACACATACGCGGCAGATTCTTCGACTTTGCGGTCTCGCCCTGCTGGGCCTACGGGGGTGCCGGCCCGCGACCGCGTGAGCGCATGACGACATAGGCGTACGCTCAACATGGCCGTGGGGACAGGCAAAGGTTCCCGCGGCGTTTTTCGCTCAGGCCGCCGGGGACCACCAGTCCGGCGGCCTTTTTCGTTGTTGGCGGGGGACACTCCTCAACGTACTACCCGAGCCGAGGAATGTCCCCCGGAAAGGAAAACGGAAGGGAGGAAGTGATGGCAGAAAAAGTATTCATCTTCGACACGACGTTGCGGGACGGCGAGCAGGTCCCGGGCGCGAAGCTGGCAAAGGAACAGAAGGTGAAGATCGCCCGGCAGCTCGCGGCGCTCGGAGTGGATATCATCGAGGCGGGCTTCCCCGCCTCCTCGCCGGGGGATTTCGAGTCCGTCCAGGCGGTCGCCCGAGAGGTCAAGGGACCGATCGTGACGGGGCTCGCCCGCGCGATCAAGAAGGACATCGACACGTTGTGGGAGGCCGTCAAGGGCGCGAAGCGGGCGCGGATCCACACCTTCCTCGGCACGTCGGACATCCACATCCATAAGAAGTTCCGCTCGGACCGGGAGAAGATCCTCCAGTGGTGCGTGGACACGGTAAAGTACGCCTCCTCGCTCTGCCCCGACGTGGAGTTCTCCACCGAGGACGCCGCCCGTACGGACTTCGACTTCCTGTGCCGGACGGTCGAGGCGGTCGTGAAGGCGGGAGCGAAAACGATCAACGTCCCCGACACGGTGGGGTATGCGACGCCCCAGGAGATGGCGGACCGCATCCGGCGGCTGAAGGAGAGGGTCCCCGCACTGGACAAGGCCATTCTCTCCATGCACTGTCACAACGACCTGGGGATGGCGACCGCCAACACGCTGGCGGGAATACTCGCGGGGGCGAGGCAGGCCGAGGTGACCATGAACGGGATCGGGGAGCGGGCCGGAAACGCCGCCCTCGAAGAAGTGGTCCTGGCGATCCACACCCGGAAGGAAATCTTCGGACACCTCCGCACGGGGATCAACACGAAGGAGATCATGAAGACGAGCAAGATGGTCTCGGCCCTCATGGGGCTCTCCATCCAGAGGAACAAGGCGATCGTGGGATCGAACGCCTTCGCGCACTCCTCGGGCATCCACCAGGACGGGATCATCAAGGACCGCTCCACGTACGAGATCATCCGCCCGGAGGACGTCGGCGGGTCGGCCCACTCCTTCACCCTCACGGCGCGTTCCGGCCGGGCGGCGCTCAAGCACCACCTCGCGAACCTGGGGCACAAGCTCACCGACAGCCAGGTTGACTCCCTCTACCAGAAATTCCTCGCGCTGGCGGACAAGAAGAAAGAGGTGATGATCGAGGATCTGGAGGTCCTTGTGCAGGAGGAGCTTTTCAAGGTGCCCGAGACGTACCGCCTGGAGCACGTCCAGATCCTCTCGAGCACGCAGGCCACGCCGATGGCCGCCCTGAGACTGAAGCGCCACGACGAGGTGATCGAGGAGGCCTCCACGGGGAACGGTCCGATCGAGGCCGCCTACAAGTGCATCGAGCGTATCGTCGGGAAGAAGTTCCAGCTGATCAATTTCGGCCTTTCCGCCGTCACATCGGGAAAGGACGCCATCGGCGAGGCGACAGTGAGGATCCGGGACAACGGGACGATCTTCGCCGGGGCGGCGAGTTCCACGGACATTATCGAGGCGGCCGTCAAGGCGTACCTCAACGCCATCAACCGGTGGGTCGCCGAGGAGACGAAAGCGAAGGCAACCCGGAAGACGAAGAGAAAAGCGGTGAGGAAACTGGTCGTCGCCTCTCCGTAACCGGGGATCGGCAGGGAGGGGGAGGACGCCGAAGGCGCTAGCGGAACTCCTCCCGCGGGGGCGAGAAGGCTTCGAGGACCATCGCACCCTGCGGCCCCGCCACGGCATTGTGGGAAACGTCCCCCGGGACAAGGAAGATCGCGTTCCCGGAGAGGGTGCGCGTCTCCCCGGCCACGGTCAGCTCCAACGTCCCCGACACCATCATCCCCATCTGCTCGTGCGGGTGGGCATGCATGGGGACGACCGCGTTCGGCGCGAGGGTGACCAGGGAAAGCATCACCTTCTCCCCGGATGCGATCTTCGCGATGACCCCGGGGGCGAGTTCCCGGGGCGGGATATCCTCCGGCTTCCAGAAATGGTGCATCGGTGTTCCTCCTTCGTTCTGGGCCTCAGGCGGGGCCGATCCGCTCCATCCCCCCCATGTAGGGACGAAGAACCTCGGGGATGAAGACGGAGCCGTCCTCCCGCTGAAAATTCTCGAGGATGGCGACCACCGTGCGGCCCACGGCCAGACCGGACCCGTTCAGCGTGTGAGCGAGCCGCGTCTTCCCCGTGACGCCCTCGCGGAACCGGATCTTCGCCCGGCGCGCCTGGAAGTCGGTGAAGTTGCTGCAGGAGGAGATCTCCCGGTACCGCGCCTGTGAGGGAAGCCACACCTCGATGTCGTAGGTCTTGGCGGCCGAGAACCCCAGCTCCCCGGTGCACAGAGTCACCACGCGGTGCGGGAGACAAAGCCGCCGCAGGATCTCCTCCGCGTCGGCGGTCAGGGAATCAAGCTCGACCCAGGACTCCTCGGGGCGGCAGATCTTGACCAGCTCCACCTTGTTGAACTGGTGCTGGCGGATCATCCCGCGGACGTCCTTCCCGTGTGATCCCGCCTCGGCCCGGAAGCAGGGAGTGCAGGCCGTCATCTTGAGAGGAAGCGAATCGGCGGAGAGGATCTCGTCCCGCACGATGTTGGTGACCGGCACCTCGGCGGTGGGAATGAGGTAGTAGTCGGTCCCGGTCACGTGAAACAGGTCCTCCTCGAACTTGGGAAGCTGGCCGGTCCCCAGGAAGGAGGCGGAGTTCGCCAGGAAAGGCGGGAGAACCTCCGTGTATCCGTGCTCGCGCGTGTGGACGTCGAGCATGAAGTTGATGAGGGCCCGCTCCAGCAGGGCCCCCGCGCCCTTCATCAGGCAGAACCTGGCGCCCGCTATCTTGGCGGCCCGTTCGAAATCGAGGATGTCGATTCCCGTCCCGATGTCGACATGGTCCCGCACCGGGAAGGGGAACGCGGGACGGTCCCCCCAGGTGCGGATGGTCGGGTTGTCCTCCTCTCCCTTCCCTTCCGGTACCGACGGATCCGGAATATTGGGGATGGAGAGAAGCATCTCCTCCATCCGCCGTTCGATGTCCGGCAGACCCGCCTCCTGCTCCTTGACCTTTGCGGAAACCTGCTTCATACGCTCCATCAGGACGGATGCATCCTTTTTATCCCGGCGCAGGCGCCCGATCTCCTCGGAGGCCGCGTTCCGCTCCGCCCGGAGCCTCTCCACGGAAACCAGGATATCCCTGCGCGCCCGGTCGAGTTCCACGAATCCGGAGAGGGTGACCGCGGTCCCGCGGCGTTTGAGCGCATCTCTTACGTAGTCCATGTTTTCCCGCACGAATTTCAGATCGAGCATCGGTGCGCCTCCCGTTTCATCGGTCGAAATCCCGCGTCCCGGATCGTCGCGACGATCTCTTCCTCGGACATCCGGAAAGCAACCCCCGCGGATGCCACCACGTTCTCCTCCATCATCGTGCTCCCGTAGTCGTTCCCGCCGAAAAAGAGTCCCAGCTGGGCGACCTTCGCCCCCATCGTCACCCACGATACCTGGACCGTGCGGACGTTCTGGAGAATGAGCCGCGCGACGGCCAGCACGCGGAGGTAGCCGACCGCGTGGCCGAGCCCCGAAGCCAGGGACTCCCCGAACCGGGGGTCGCGGGACAGAAAGGTGTTCCCGGCCTGGAATGTCCAGGGGATGAACGAGGTGAAGCCGTTCGTCTCCTCCTGGATTTCCCGGACGCGGACCAGATGGGATGCGACGTGCTCCGGAGATTCGACGCTTCCGAACATCATGGTGGCGGAGGTGGGCAGCCCCTGCCGGTGCGCCTCGCGCATCACTGCGGCCCACTGCTCCCAGGTGATCTTCCTCGGGCTGATACGCGCACGAACGGCATCGTCGAGAATCTCCGCTCCGCCCCCCGGAATGGAGTCCAGGCCGGCCTCCTTCAGCCGGGAAATCGCCTCGGCGATCGTCACCCCGGACCGGTCCGCGAAATGCCATATTTCCGGCGGGGAAAAACCGTGCAGGCGGACGGGGTGTCTCTTCACCGCCCTGGTCAGCCGGACCGCGTCCGCAAGATCCCACTCGGGGTGCAGTCCCCCCTGAAGGAGAACCTGCGTCCCCCCCGCTTCGAGGGTCTCCTCGATCTTCCGTGAAAGTTCGGCGTCCGACAGGACGTACGCGCCGGGATCCCCCTTCTCCCGAAAGAAGGCGCAAAACGAACATCGGCAGGCACAAATGTTCGTGTAATTGATATTCCGGTCGACGATGTAGGTGACGACGCCGTCCGGGTGCAGGCGCCGGCGGACGCTGTCCGCTGCCCGCCCCAGATCGAACAGCGGGGCCTCCCGGAGAAGAAGCGCTGCCTCCCCGACGGTCACCTGCCCTTCCGTCGCCCCCTCGAGCGCCCCCCGCCAGGACGCGGATGACGTCACGCTGAACCCTCCGGCCATTCGCGAACCACGTTGTACAGGGTGTCCCGCTCGACGGGGATCCTGCCCGCCTGACGTATCAAGGTGACCAGTTCGCCCACCGTCATCTCCTGTCCCGTCCGGGCTCCGGCGGCGTGCGTGATCCTCTCCTCCACCACCGTCCCGTCAATGTCGTTCACGCCGAAGTGGAGGGAGACCTGGGCGACCTTGGGCCCCACCATGATCCAGAACGACTTCACGTGCCGGAAGTTGTCGAGGTAGATCCGTCCCACGGCAAGAGTGAGGAGATCCGTAAGCCCCGACGTGTATCCTTTCGCAATCACCGTGTTCTTCGGATGGAATGCCAGGGGGATAAACGACTGGAACCCGCCCGTACGGTCCTGCAGATCCCGGAGCCGACGCATATGGTCGACGCGGGAGGCAAGCGTCTCCACGTGCCCGTAGAGCATCGTCGCGTTGCTGCGCAGCCCAGCATTGTGGACCGCCTCCATGATTTCGAGCCACCGGTCCCCCGTGATCTTCTCCGGGCAGATCCGGTTTCGTATCTCCGGGTCGAAGATCTCCGCTCCCCCCCCCGGCAGGCTCCCCAGGCCGGCATCCTTCATCTGGCGGATGACCTCTTCCAGGGGAAGCCCCGTAATTCGAGAGAAGTAGTCGATCTCCACGGCGGTGAACGCCTGGATGTGCATCTCCGGGAACCGCTCCCGAAGGGCCCGCAGCATCCGGAGGTAGAAATCGAACGGAAGGTCCGGGTGGAGCCCGCCGACGATGTGCAGCTCCGTGGCGTTCTGGAAGCGCGCCTCCTCCGCCCGGGACAGGATCTCGTCCATCGTCATGGTGTAGGCGAGGGGATCCTCCCTGCCCTTGCCGAATGCGCAGAACTTGCACCGGTTGACGCAGATGTTGGTGGGGTTGATGTGCCGGTTGACGATGAAGTACACCCGGTCGCCATTCACGCGCCGGTTGGCGAGGTCCGCCATCTCCCCCACCGCATGGATGTCCCGGCTGAGAAACAGGGCAAGGGCGTCCTCCTCGGACAGCCTCCCCCCTGCCGCCACCTTATCCTGAATGACCCGTAACGAGGGTTCCATCTCTGTCGCCTTTCCGCATCCGCTCCAGAACCCGTATACCCACCCCCTTCTCCTTCGGCACGCGCGGAAGGAAGATCGAAAACGTCACGCCTTCGCCCTCCCGGTTGTCCAGATGGATCGTTCCCCCGTGCTTATCGAGGATGGCGTGGACGATGGGAAGCCCGAGACCCGTTCCCTCCGGCTTGGTGGTGAAGAAGGGGTTGAAGATGTTGTGCACCACGTCGTGAGGGATCCCGCCGCCGGTGTCGCGGATAAGGAAGACCACTCCGTCCCCCTCTTCCTCCCTGGCCGGCCGGGTGACGAGCGTAAGCTTTCCCCCCTTTCCCATTGCCTGGACGGCGTTGGCGACGAGATTCCAGAGCACCTGCCGGATCTGGTCCGGGTCAACGGCGATCTCGGGGATGTTCTTCGAGAGGTTCACTTTCTTCGTGATTCCGCTCTCCTTGAGTTCCTCCCGAAACATCCTCAGGACGTCCCGGATTTCGGTATTGATGTTGATTTGCTGGAAGTCGGACACCTCCTCCCGCGAGAAGGAGAGAACCTGCTGGACGGTACGCTCCAGCCGTTTCACCTCCTTGAGGATGATCTCGGCGTACCTCGCCATCTGGGGAGTGTTCCGGTCGCCGCTGTCGACCTCGCGTGCCAGGCGGGCCGCGAATCCCCCGATCACGGTGAGGGGGTTCTTGATTTCGTGGGCGATCCGTGCGGCCATCTCTCCCAGCGCCGCAAGCTTCTCGCTCTGCACCAGGAGATCCTGGGCCTTCCGGACCTTCCCCAGCGCGTCCTCGAGGCTCTCGTAAAGGGATGCGTTCTCCATGGCGAGGCATGCCTCGGAGGCGAACATCGTCAGGATCTGGATGTCCTCCTCCGTGATATCCCGCTCCCGGAACTTGTTGTCCACATAGATGCACCCCCACGCCTTGCCCTGGACGACAAGGGGGACCGTCGCGAAGGAGGGCGGGTGGTTGCCGCAAAGCCCCACCGGCGAGCCCGAAGGGGACGCCCCGCAACCGGAGTCCGCCCGGACGGCGCGCTTCTCCCGAACCGCCTTCCCCACGAGACATCCGGGGTTGTCCATAGGAATCGAGAGGTCCTCGACCTCGCTCCAGAGCATCTTCCCGATCCTTTTCGCCCCCGCCTCCGCCGCACCCTCTTCCGGCAGAATGCGTTGGGACCGCACGGTCCGGCGGAACTCTTTCGCGTTCCTCGGTCCCATCCCCATCCGGGCCAGGAGGGTGCGGCCGTCTTCGGAGAGAAGGAAGAGGATCGCCCTGCTGAAGTTGAACCCCGTGGGGGATGTTAGGGTGTACAGCATGATCGGGAGCAGCCGTTCCGTCCTCACGGTGGACATGAGCGCCCGCGCCACGTTGTACAGCATCGCGAACCGCCGGGCACGGGCCTGGTTTTCCTGGGCCAGCTGCTGCGCCTCTCGGAACATTCCCGAGTTCTCGATCATGTTGGCGAGCTGACTGCACACCGTCTGCATCAGGTGCATCACTTCCATGTCGAAGACGACCTGCGGCGAGCAGGAGTAGTAGTTGATGACGCCCAGCGCTCTCCCCTTGGAGATGATCGGAAGCCCGAGGAAGGAGGTGACCCCTTGGCGGGAAAGCGCGAGAAACATCGAGGAATCCTCCGGCCCGTTCAAGAGAAGGGGCCTCTTCTCCCGGAATATCTGGCGCGCGAGGAGCTTCCCGTGGGCGCGCAACTCCCGCTTAAACCCCGGCCGTTCGTAGCCTTCGTCCACCATCACCTTGAGAACGGACCGGTTCTCCCCCGTCAGGCGGATGGTGCATCCATCGGACTGCAGGAGCCGTGAGGTGGTCTTCGCCACGTACCCCAGAATCTCCCGCACCTGAAACGTGGAGGTAATCGCCCGCCCGATCTCGTTGAGCGTGATGAGCGCGGACACCCGCTTCCGGGCGTCGAAATACAGCCTGCTGTTCCGTATCGCCCCCCCCACCTCGATTGCCACGGCGGAAAACAGCCGGACGGTCTTCTCGGGAAAGGTGAGTGGGGACCGGCTCGAGAAGTTCATCGCCCCGTAGAGGTGGACGTCATCCATGACGGGAACGGACAGGATCGACCGGAAGTCCCGGATTTCCTGGGCGACCGCCAGGGAGGGCGGGGAAGCCTGCACGTCGGGGAAGAATACCGGGGCCCGTTTCTGTGCCGCCTTCCCGGCCACCCCTTCCCCCGGCTTCATCCGGAAATCGAACCGGCTGCATTCCTCGATCTCCAGGCAGGACGAAACCCACGGGACAAGGTCCTCGCCCCGCGGATCGCGCCGGTAGACGCAGACACACTCCGCCCCGGAATCCCGGGCAAGAAGGTCGCAAATGTACTTAAGGCGGTTCTCGACCTGGATATTCGAGTTGGAGATCTCGACGACCCGGGAGAGGAGAGTAAACTTGTCGGTCGGGTTGTCCATGGGACCGCTCAACCCCGCACGCCCTTTTTTCTGAGCGCCTTCTCATAGACGGACACATATGCCGTGGCGGACCCATCCCAGGAGAAATCCTTCGCCATCCCGCGTTTCACGATCGCCTCCCACCGCGGCCTGTCCGCGTAGGCGACCAGGGCTCTCGAGAGGGCGTCATTGAGCTCCGCCGGGTCGTAGCCGTTGAATATGAACCCCGTGCCCCGGGCGGGGTCCTCATCGGCATCCGCCACGGTATCGGCGAGTCCCCCCGTGTTCCGGACCACGGGAACCGTACCGTACTTGAGGCTGTAGATCTGGTTCAGACCGCACGGTTCGTACTTCGACGGCATGAGGTAGATATCGGATCCGGCCTCGATCTTGTGCGCCAGCCGGTTGTCGAACGAGAACCGGAGGGAGATTCTGTCCGGGTGGAGACGTCCGATTTCGGCCATCGCCTCCTCGTATTTCCTCTCGCCCGTTCCGAGGATGACGACCCGGACGGGCTGCTTCGCCAGCCAGTCCCCGATCTGCTCGATCAGGTCGAATCCCTTCTGGGCGGTCAGGCGCCCGATGACTCCGATGACCGGCTCCTCCACGGGCCCGGTCCACCCGAATTCGGCGAGAAGGTCGTCGCGGCAGACCTTCTTCCCCGTCAAGTCCTTGCGGGAGTACCGGGCGGCGATCAGCGGGTCCGTCTCCGGGTTCCAGTCCTTGTAGTCGACGCCGTTCAGGATCCCGAACAGGTCGGCCCGGCGCTCGTAGAGCACGCCCTCGAGCCCGTGGCCGTATTCCGCCGTCTGGATCTCCCGGCTGTAGGTGTCGCTTACCGTAGTGAGGATGTCGGAGAAGACGAGCCCCGCCTTCAGCACGTTGAGCTTGCCGTAGAACTCCACGCCCCTGGGCGTGAACAGTTCCCAGCCAAGCCCCGTGATCGGGAGGTCGTGGTTCCAGAACAGCCCCTGGTATCCGAGGTTGTGAACGGTGAAGACGGTTCCGGTGGATCGGAACATCGCCCCGTGGGAGTAGAGCGTCTTGACGTAGGCGGGAACCAGGGCCGTCTGCCAGTCGTTGCAGTGAAGGATGTCGTAGGAGCGTCCCGACCGGCCGATCCATTCCATGATCGCCCGGCAGAAGAAGGCGAACCGCTCACAGTTATCGACGTAGTCGCCGTCCTTCGTGCCGTAATAGAACTCCCGGTCGAAATACCGGTCGTTGCGCACCAGGAACGCCCTGACCCCGTCGCCCGCATCCGTCTCCATGACGATGCCGATCTCCTCCCTGTGCCCCATGGGAACCCGCACGGGAGGACCGGAATGCGCCAGAGGGAAACGATCCCGGTCCACCGTCCGGTAGAGCGGCAGAATGATGTCTGCCTCAACGCCGATCCTTCGCAGCGCCTTCGGCAGGGACCCGGTGACGTCGGCCAGTCCTCCCGTCTTGGCGAACGGGACGATCTCGGAAGATGCGATGAGGACCCTCATGGCGACCTCCGTTTCTCCTCTACGCCGGCAGTTCGCGGAGGAACTTGGCCGACTCCTCGGGAGGGGTCGGGTTGATGTAGAACCCGGATCCCCATTCGAATCCGGCGACTTTCGTCAGCTTCGGCATGATCTCGATATGCCAGTGATAGTAGTCGGTGCCCCCGGAACGGAAGGGCGCGCTGTGGATGATGTAATTGAAGGGGGGGTCATCCAGGGCCAACTTGAGCCTGCGGAGCGTCCGCCGGAACGTGGCCCCGAGCGACCGGATCTGGTTCTCCTCGATCATCTCGTACGCGCACTGGTGGCGCTTGGGGAGGATCCACGTCTCGAAAGGGAACCGGGGAACGTACGGGCAATAGGCGAGAAATTCCCCGCTCTCCTCGACGATACGCACCTTCTGTTCCATCTCCTGGACGATGATGTCGCAGAAGAGGCACCGGTCGCGGAACCGGTAGTAGTCCCGGCAGCCGGTCATCTCCTCCATCACCCGTTTCGGCACGATGGGGAGCGCGATCACCTGGGAATGGCTGTGGGCGAGGGAGGCGCCGGCAGCCAGTCCGTGGTTCTTGAAGATGAGAACGGACTTGAAGCGCTCGTCGTTCATCAGGTCGACGGTCCGTTCCCGGTAGGCGCGGAGAACGTCAGCCACCCTCTCCTCGGGCAGGTCGAACAGATCGAGCTCGTGCCTCTCGGTCTCGATCACGACCTCGTGGGCCCCAATGCCGTTCATTCTGTCGTAGATCCCCTCCCCCGCCTTCCCGAGGTCTCCTTCGATCCGAAGCGCGGGGAACTTGTTGGGGACCACGCGGAGCGTCCACTCCCCGTTGCTTGCCGCAACGGGATTCGGGTATACCAGGATCTCCGGGGGGGTCATCCGCTCGCTCCCCGGACACAGGGGACAGAACCCCTCCTTTCGGATCGCTTTCTCCTGCGGAAAATCCTGGGGCCGGTGGCCCCGTTCCGTGGAGATGATGACCCACCGGCCCACAATGGGGTCTTTTCGAAGTTCCGTCATGATTCCTCCGGTAATGGCGTGGAAGAAACGTGAAGGGGCGGGCGAACCTGTCGCCGGGAGCCTGCGGCCGAAGCCCCCTTATCTGCCTTCCTCCTCCTCGGCGACCGTCTTGCAATCGATGCACAACGCGGTAACCGGCCTCGCGACAAGCCGCTTCTCGCCGATCTCCCCGCCGCACCCTTCGCAAATGCCGAACGTGCCGTCATCGATCCGCTTCATGGCCTCCTTGATCTTGGCAAGGAGCTTGCGTTCCCTGTCGCGGAGGCGGAGGGTGAAGTTCCGGTTCGATTCCAGGAGGGCCCGATCGGTGGGATCAGGGAAATTCTCCTCCGTGACCGAGGTCATGTCGGAGACTGTTTTCCCCGCCCCGGCCAGCAGATCGTCCGTCTGGCGCTGGAGCTCTTCCCTGCACTTTTCCAGGACGCGGCGGTCCATTCCGCTCCTTTCCCGAGTGGCCATGAAATCATTATAGATTATATTTTTCCCGCCGGGAGAGTAAAGAAGGGGGGGAAACGGAGACGAACCGCCGGAGGTCCCGCGGCGGCTTCACGGCACGGGGAAGGGGCTCGCGAAGGCCAGGAGAACCATGAGGAAGGCGCATTCCACCACCTCGTTTACGGCGCCGCAGACATCCCCGGTCACGCCGCGGATCCGGTGCCAGGCTATCCACAGCACGACCCCTGCCGCCGCCAGTGATCCCAGGAGCGCCCAAAGCCCCGCGGGCCCGAGGAAGTAAAACGCCGCGGCGAGAATCATGATCGCCGCCGCGACGGAATCCGCCCGCGAATGGTGCCGCGCGAACGCCAGGCCGAGCCCTTCGTCCCGGGCATAGGGGAGCAGGAGCGCCGCGACCATCGCACCGCGTCCGGCGACGGGCATGACCAGGAGTCCCCCGCGGAAGGCCTCCTCGGAGAGGGAAACGGCCGCCGCCGTCTTGAGGAGGAGGACCATGACGACGGCGGTCGCTCCCATCGCGCCGATGTGCGGGTCCCGCATGATCCGGAGGGCATCGTCGCGGTCCCTGCCCCCGTAAAGGCCGTCGACCGCATCCGCGAGACCGTCGAGGTGGAACGCGCCAGAGACAGCGACGAGCGAGGTCAGGACGAGGATCCGCGCGACCGGAACCGGGAAGAAGAGGCCGAAGAGGCGATAGAGGCCGAGGAGCAACCCCCCAATGAGCAGCCCCACCACGGGAAAGAAAGCGGCGGAGCGTCCGATCTCCCGCTCGGTGAGACCTCCTACGGGAACGCGAATGCGGGTCAGGAACCGGATCGCCGCGAACGGCGATTTCACCGGGAACCGTTCGCGGCCCATCGCCTCATGGCCCCTTCCGCGACACTTCGCCTTCTTCGAAGGTCGCCATCTCGGCCAGGACCCGGCAGGCTCCCTCGACCAGTCCCATCGCAAGGGCGGCACCGGTGCCCTCGCCCAGCCGCATCGCGAGATCCAGGACGGGCATCAGACCTAGCCACTCGAGGCAGATCCTGTGGCCCGGCTCCGGAGACAGGTGCCCGGCGATCAGGTAGTCCCTCGCCCGTGGACAGAGCGTCACGGCGATCAGCGCCGCCGCTCCCGAGATGAACCCGTCGATAACCACCGGCACCCGACGCGCCGCGCCGCCGAGGATGACCCCGGAAAGACCCCCGATCTCGAACCCGCCGACCTTGGCCAACACGTCGATCCCGTCCGTTCGGTCCGGCCGGTTCCGAACAATGGCCTCCCGGACGACCCGGATCTTGCGCTGCAGCGCCGCGTTGTCGATCCCCGTCCCCCGCCCGGTCACGTCCTCCGCCGGGCGCCCCGTAATGACCGAGACGACGGCCCCGGCCGCCGTCGTGTTGCCGATCCCCATGTCGC
>JBAUKK010000108.1:0-13234 GCA_049577645.1 Candidatus Deferrimicrobiaceae bacterium | reverse complement strand
GCGTCGCACCGACGTGCCCGCCTTCCACGCGGAGTGGTTCTCCGCCTGCCTCTCCCGCGGGATCGCCTTATACCGGAACCCCTATTCCGGCAAACCGGCAGCCGTCTCCCTTACCCGGAACCGGGTGGCGGCATTCGTTTTCTGGACCCGCGACCCCCGTCCGTTCCTCCCCCTCCTTTCGCGCATCGAGCGGGAAGGGTACCCGTCGGTGTTCCATTTCACCGTGACGGGGCTTCCCCGGGAAATCGAACCCTTCGTCCCTTCCTTCGCGGAGACGGTCTCGGCCTTCCGCAGGCTGGCGAATACGATCGGTCCCCGGCGCGTACTGTGGAGGTTCGACCCGCTCCTCCCCGGGGAGGATGCCGGGGCCCTGGTGGCGCGGTTCGACAGGGTGTCGGAAGCGCTGGCCGGACTGTCCGTCCGCTGCACCGTGAGTATTGCCCACCCCTATCGCAAGAGCCTGCGGGCGACACGCCACCTCCCGGGGATCTGGGATGCGACGGGGGAGTTGCGGCCCGCCGTGGAACGGATCGCCGCCCTGGGGCGGGAGCGGGGTTTCGAGATGCTCTCCTGCTGCACTCCCCTTTTCGCCGAATGGGGCATCCCCCCCGGCCCCTGCGTGGACGGCGGGTACCTCAAGGTCCTGTACCCCGGCGCCGACATCCCCTCCTCCCCCTCTCCGGTGCGCCCCGGGTGCCTCTGCCGGTCGTCCCGGGATATCGGCTCGTACCACACCTGCCGCCATGGGTGCCTGTACTGCTATGCCGCCTGAAAAACGGCCCGTTCCGCCGAAGCGGTATACCCTCCGGGAAATCCCGGCGGGAGGGGGAAAGATCGACTACGAGGGCGTGCTGAACCCGCAGCAGCGGGAGGCGGTCCTCCACGGGGGCGGACCCCTCCTCGTCATCGCGGGAGCCGGAACGGGGAAGACCCGCACGCTCATCTACCGGGTGGCCAGGCTCGTGGAGACCGGCGTTCCGCCCGCCTCCATTCTTCTCCTTACCTTCACGCGCAGGGCGGCGGAGGAGATGCTTCGGCGCGCCTCCCTCCTCCTCGACCGCCGGTGCGAAAAGGTGGCCGGCGGCACGTTCCACGCCTTCGCCAACACCCTCCTGCGCCGCCACGCAGGCGCGATCGGGTTCGGCGGGAACTTCACCATCCTCGACCGTGCCGATTCGGAGGATCTGATCGGCCTCCTCCGGCAGGAGATCCACGTCGCCCACAAGACGGTGCGGTTCCCGCGGAAGGAGACCCTTGCGGACCTCTACAGCCGGGCGGTGAACCGAGGCGAGGACGTCGCCATCGCCGCGGAGCGGGACGCGCCGCATTTCCTGTACTGCCTGGACGATATCCTCCGGATCCACCGTCTCTACGAGGCGGCGAAACGGGAACGGAACCTGATGGACTACGACGACCTGCTCGTGCACCTCGCGGCCCTCCTCCGGGAACACGAAGGAATCCGGCGGGCGGTCTCCGAGGCGCACCTGCACATCCTGGTCGACGAATACCAGGACACCAACCGCATCCAGGCGGAGATCCTGAGGCTATTGGCGGCCACCCACGACAACGTGATGACGGTGGGGGACGACTCCCAGAGCATCTACTCGTTCCGCGGCGCAAGGTTCCGCAACATACTCGATTTCCCTTCGGATTTCCCCGGAACGAAAATGGTCTACCTGGAGGAGAACTACCGCAGCGTCCAGCCGATCCTGGACGTAACCAACGAGATCATCGCCCGGGCGGCGGAGAAGTTTCCCAAGCGCCTGTTCACCACGCGGGGGGGCGGGGAGAAACCGTCGATCCTGTCGGCCCCGAACGAGCGCATCCAGTCCTTCTTCGTCGCGGACCGGATCCTCGAACTGCACGAGGAGCACGGCATCCCCCTTAAGGAGATCGCGGTCCTGTTCCGGGCCGCCTACCTGTCGTTCGACCTCGAGGTCGAGCTCGCCAAGCGGCACATCCCGTACCGGAAATACGGCGGGTTCAAGTTCCTGGAAACCGCGCACGTCAAGGACGTCATCGCGCATCTTAGGCTGGTCGAGAACCCCCGGGACACCCTGAGTCTCTCCCGGGTGCTGATGCTTCTTCCCGGCGTGGGACGAAAGCGCAGCGCCGAGATCTCCCGACGCGCCTACGAGTCGGCATCGCATGCCCCCGTTTTCTCCTCGCTCGCCTCGATGAAGGCGTCGGAAGGCGCCGCCCGGTTGTCCGGGTGCCTGCGGGAGCTCACGAAAGGGACGCTGCCACCGCCCGCGGAGGCCCTGGCCCGGGTTCTCGCCCACTACCGCCCCCTCCTGGAGGCGAAGTACGACGACTACCCGCGGCGGCTGAAGGATCTCGAGCATCTCGATTCCCTCTGCGCGCGACACCGCACGCTTTCCTCCTTCCTCGCGGAGATCACGCTCGAGCCGCCGGAGGCCTCCGTGGGGCAGACCGTGGCCCCCGAAGGGGACGGCGACACCCTCACGCTGTCGACGATCCATTCGGCCAAAGGGCTGGAGTGGAAAGTCGTCTTCCTTCTCTGGGTGCTGGACGGAAAGCTCCCGCTGGCGCGGGCAGCGGAAGACGAAGAGGATATGGAGGAGGAGCGGCGGCTGCTCTACGTCGCGGCGACGCGGGCGAAAGACACCCTGATTCTTACCTATCCCATAAATATCTATGAAAGGGCGTCCGGAACGGTGCTGTCTTTGCCGTCCCGGTTCCTGGAGGATATTCCGCCGGGGGTGCTCCCCCGGTACGCACTGATCGATTGACTGCGTCCCGTTTCGGTCCTACGTCCCGTTCCGGTCCTCGAACACCTTCCCGCACCAGTCGCAGTGAGGGGATTCGCGCGGAAGCCAATGGCTACACTGCGGGCACTGCTTCTCCGGAGAGGACTTCTTCTTCTCCCCCTCCTCGTCTTCCCACATCTCTTCGTCGTACTTCCAGTCATCCCGCGGCATGTGTCTCCTCCGGGCGGACCTGGCAACCTCGCGGTACGGCTCCGCCTCGGGTAGATCATACCATCCAAGTCCTCATACCCGTTCGGGAAAAGAAACGGGGCGAACCCTTGAAGGGGATCGCCCCGTTCCGTAACGCCGGTTTCGGGTCTGCCGGTCCTGCCGGCATCCCCCTCAGAAGCCGCCCTTCTCCTTCGTGTAGGCCAGGCGGCCGCCGGCCAGGAGGATCTCGATCTGGCGTTCGGTAAGCGTGTGCTTTGCCTCGAACTCGAACCCCTTCGTCGCGTTCCGGACCGTTACCGTCGATCCCTTCGTGATCGCCTCCCGGATGCCCGGGATCTCGATCCGGTCCCCCTGGTCGATCCGGTCGTAATCCTCCTCGCTGGCGAACAGAAGGGGGACGATCCCGAAGTTGATCAGGTTGGCCGAGTGGATCCGTTCGAACGACCGGGTGATGACCGCGCGGACGCCCAGGTGGCTCGGGCAGATCGCGGCATGCTCCCGCGAGGAGCCCTGGCCGTAGGACAGCCCGCCCACGACGATATTATGGATCCCCTTGCCCTTGTTCTCGAGCGCCCGCTTGCTGAATCCGGGGTCGACCCCCTCGAAGACGAATTCGGCGTACTTGCCGATGTTGGAGCGGTATTTCAGCCTGGCCCCCGCCGGCATGATGTGGTCGGTGGTGATCTTGTCCCCCACCTTCAGGGCAACCTCCCCTTCTAGGGAGTCGGGAAGGGGGACGTTCTCCGGCGGATTCCCGATGTTCGGCCCCCGGCGCACGGTCACCGCCGACGGGTCCTCCGCGGGCGGCAGCACCATCGAATCGTCCACCAGGAACTTCCTGGGCACCTTCACGTCCGGGTATTCGATCCCCAGCTCCGCGGCCACGTCCCGGGGATCGGCCAACTCCCCCTTGAGCGCACATGCCGCGGCCGTTTCGGCGGAGACGAGGAAGATCCCGGCATCCTTGGTCCCGGAGCGTCCCTCGAAGTTCCGGTTGTTGGTCCTGACCGAGACGCCGCCCGAGGGGGGCGCCTGACCCGCCCCGATGCAGAACCCGCATGCCGTTTCGAGGATCCGGGCCCCGGAGCTCGCCAGGGTCGCGATGCTGCTCTCCTTGGCCGTCATCTGGAGGACCTGGCGCGAGCCGGGCGCGACGCCGAAGGAGACGTTTTCCGGGATCACCTTGCCGTTCATGATTTTTGCGAGCGTCGTGATGTCCTTGTAGGAGGCGTTCGTGCACGACCCCACGAGGACCTGGTCGACCCTTTTGCCCGCGATGTCCTTCACGCGGGCGACGTTGTCGGGGCTGTGCGGCTGGGCGACCATCGGCTCGAGGGCGGAGAGGTCGATGTCGATCACCCGGTCGTACTTCGCCGTGCGGTCGGCCTTGAGGCCTACCCACTGGTCTGCCCTTCCCTGGCCTTTGAGGAACGCCTTCGTCACCCTGTCGGACGGAAAGATCGAGGTGGTGACGCCCAGTTCCGCCCCCATGTTGGTAATGGTGGCGCGCTCGGGGACGGACAGGGCAGCCACCCCTTCCCCGCCGTACTCGATGATGCAACCCACGTTTCCCTTGGTGGTGAGAATCTCCAGGAGTTTCAGGATCACATCCTTGGCCGCCACCCAGGGCTGCAAGCTTCCGGTGAGGTTCACCCTGACCACCCGGGGATACGTCAGGAAGAAGGGTCCGCCCGCCATGGCCACGGCGACGTCCAGGCCCCCTGCGCCGATCGCCATCATCCCGATCCCGCCGCCGGTCGGCGTGTGGGAGTCGGAGCCGAGCAGCGTCTTTCCGGGGGCGCCGAACCGCTCCAGGTGGACCTGATGGCAGATGCCGTTGCCGGCCCGGGAGTAGTGGATCCCGTGCTTCGCCGCGACGGTCTGGAGATAGAGGTGATCGTCGGCGTTCTCGAACCCCTCCTGCAGGGTGTTGTGGTCGACGTAGGAGACCGACAGCTCGGTCTTCACCCGGGGGACGCCCATCGCCTCGAACTGCAGGTACGCCATCGTCCCGGTGGCGTCCTGCGTGAGCGTCTGGTCGATCCGGATCCCCACCTCCTTGCCGGGCTTCCTCTCCCCGGATACGTAGTGATTCTTGATGATCTTCTCGACGATGCTCCTTCCCACGATGTTCCTCCTTCCCCTTTCCGGGGCGGTATGTTGGATGGTCTTTCGCCGGATTGTCGACAGTATCCGAACGGATGATCGACTCATCATACGAAATGAGATATACAATATCAACATCCAAGGCGGGCGTCGGGAGCACAATTCTTCCCGTTCCCCGCCATTCCGTTGGCCTTCGATCCCGGGGACCAGGGCGATATAATGGGAAGGTTGATCTGTCTACCCGTTCCCTCCGCTCCGGATTCACCTCGGGAGACGGAAGGATGGGACGGGGGACCCGGGAACCCGGATCATCATCCCCTCGCACGGGAGGATCCCACAGATAGGAGGGGATACGAAAAAGGGTATGCGCACTCAACTACGCAAGAAGGCAGGGCGACTCCTCGCTCTCAGCCTGTGTCTCGCTATCCAGGCCGGGTGCAGCAGGACCCAGCCCCCTCCTCAAAACGTGGTCCCCCCGGAAAAAACGATCCTGATCGGCCTGATCCCCGAACAGAATATATTCAAGCAGATCGAACGGTACGAACCGCTGGCCGACTATCTCTCCGGGAAAACCGGGGTCAGGATCAATCTCAAGATTCTGTCCCGGTACGGGAACATCATCAACAACTTCCGTTCCATGGAACTGGATGGAGCCTTTTTCGGGAGCTTCACCTACGCGCTTGCCCATGAAACACTGGGGGTGTCCGTCATCGCCCGCCCGGTGGCGCCCGACAACACATCCACGTACCACGGCCTGATCTTCGTGAGGAAGGACAGCGGCATCGGGACGATCGCGGACATGAAAGGAAAGCGGTTCGCCTTCGTGGACAAGGCGACGACCGCCGGATACCTTCTCCCGCTGGAATATTTCCATAAACACGGGGTGAAGGATATCCGCAATTATTTCCGGGAGACCTATTTTACGGGAACCCACGAAGACGCCATCCTGGATGTGCTCAACGGAAAAACGGACGTGGGAGCCGCGAAGAACACCGTTTTCCAGCGCATGGCGGAGAAGGACAGTCGGATCACGAAGGAGCTGGTCGTCCTGGAAAGATCACCGGACGTACCCGAGAACGGGCTTGCGTTGAAAAAAGATATCGAGGAAACGTTGAGAGGGAGGTTCCGCGCGGCCCTTCTCGCCATGCACGATGACCCGGAAGGGAAAAAAATTCTGGAACGGTTCGGGGCGATAAAATTCATCCCGACGACAGACAGGGATTACGACCCGGTATACCGCTATGCTCGTGAAATCCATCTGGATCTCTCGAAATACGATTACGTCAACCAGTAAAAACGAATGAAGAGAAAGATCCTCATCGGCCTGGGCATTATCACCGTGATCTTCTTTTGCGGAAGTGGGTACATCATCTATACGATCGATTCCTCCACGTCGCGTCTCGACGACATGATCACGCTCCATCAGGTGGAAATATTGCGGGAGCATTATCTGATCCATATCAAGCAGGTACAAACCGACCTTTTGCTGAAAGACACGCGTCACCCGAAGAGTTTCAACATATTCGTAAAAGACATCCTCAACATGGGAAATATAATCAACGCCTGTTACGACTGCCATCACGACAAGATAAACGCTAGCAGAATCAATATGTTAAAACAACGCACCGATGATTTCAAGAATGCCCTGAGCAGGGTGCTGACCATCCGGGCGAACACCGCCCGTCTTTCCCTCGAAGAGGACCGTGCCATCCGGACCGGGGAGGCATTGATTACGGAAGTCCGGGACATGATCGAGATGACCCGCGCCAACCTGGAAAGGAGGAGGGAAAGAGCCCTCCGCGATATCGCGAAGACGAAATATATTCTCTATTTCCTGATCGGGATCATTCCCCTGCTGTCCGGGACCCTCGCGTATATCGTCCTCAGGGAGTTTACCAAGCCGATGGAGAAGCTTCTGGATTCCACGAGAAGGCTCAAGAGCGGCGACCTGGACCATCGCGTCGAAGGGTTGAAGCACGAATTCGGGGAACTGGCGGTCTCGTTCAACGAAATGGCGAGTTCCCTGAAAGATCAGATTCTCAAAATGCAGAGGACGGAACAGATGGTCGTGGTTGCGCAACTTGCGGCGGGACTGGCTCACGAGATCAAGAACCCGCTCGCCGGGATCAAGATCGCCATGCACGTTCTGTCCGACGAAGCCTCCCTTTCCGAAGAAGACCGCGCCGTCCTGGGGAAAGTCATCGAGGAGATCACGCGGCTGGATTCGCTGATGAAAAATTTCCTGAATTTCGCAAAACCGCCGAAGTCCACCCTGTCCCCCTTGAACGTCAATGACCTTCTGCACGCAACTCTTGCCTTCTACACCAAATCCGCTTCGAAGCATCCGGGGAAATCCGACGGGATCCGGATCGAAAAGGATTTTCGCCCCGTTCCTCATACCATGGCGGATCTCATGCAACTCCAGCAGGTTTTTCTGAATATCATATTGAACGCGATCGATGCCATGCCGAAAGGGGGAACCCTGGCGATCCGGACGTCCTTCTCGGAGGAATCGGGCCGCATCCGGATCGAGATAGCGGATACGGGGAAGGGATTCGGGGAAGGCCGCGCCGCGAAGATCTTCGAGCCGTTCTTCACGACGAAGCCGAAGGGGACCGGGTTGGGCCTGGCGATTTCGAAACAACTTGTCGAGCAGCAGGGAGGTTCCATCGCCGCGGCGAACAATCCGGGCGGAGGCGCCATCTTCGAGATTCTTCTCCCGCGGATCCCCCCGGAGGAGGACGTCCCGGCATGAGCGAAAAAGGTCGTGTTTTTCTCCTGGACGACGACCAGCTGATCGTCTCCATGCTGGCCAGGGCATTGAAGAAGGAAGGCTACGAGGTGCATGCGGAAACCGATTCCCATGAGATCGTCGAAAAGATCCGCTCCACTGCCCCCGATGTGGCGTTGCTGGACATCAAGCTTCCCGGAAAAAGCGGGATCGACATCCTCAAGGAGCTGACGGACCAGGGAATCCGCACCCAGGTGGTGATGCTGACATCCGATGACACCGCGGAAACCGCGGTGAAAGCGATGAAGCTCGGTGCCGTGGATTACCTCACCAAGCCCTTCGACCTGGACGTGGTCAAGATCGTCATAAAAGGCATCGTCGAAAAAGGGAACCTGGTGCGGGAGGTCGATTACCTGCGGAAGGTAAGCTCGGAAATCCTGCATCAGGAGATCATCGGGGAGTCCGCGATAATTCAGGAGTTGATGGCGAAGGCCCGGAAGATGGCGGTGGCCCGTGTCCCCACCATCCTCATCACCGGGGAAAGCGGTACCGGCAAGGAAATCTTCTCGAGGTACATCCATCATTTCATGCACCGAAAAGACTCCCACGGACATTTCCCGTTCTTCGGGATCAATTGCGCCGCCCTCCCGGAGCACCTCATCGAGAGCGAACTCTTCGGGCATGAAAAGGGCTCGTTTACGGATGCCAAGGCGGATAAAAGAGGCATCTTCGAGGTGGCCTACGGCGGCTCGATCCTTCTCGACGAGATCGGGGAGATGGAGCATAACCTGCAGAGCAAGCTGTTGCGGGTGCTGGAGGAGAGGAAGGTGAGACGGATCGGGGGAAGGACGGATATTTCTATCGACGTGACGGTATTCGCCACCACCAACAGGGACATCGAGGAAGCCGTGGAAACGGGGGCATTCCGGATGGACCTGTTTTACCGTCTAAACGCCTTTTCCCTGCGGATCCCTTCGCTCCGGGAGAGGGGAAAGGATATCCCCATCCTCGCCCGGTATTTCCTGACCCACTATTCCAGAAAATACAACAAGAAAACATTTAAGGGTTTTTCTCCCGAGGCGGAAGAACTGATGTTGCGGTACCGGTGGCCGGGGAACATAAGGGAGTTGAGGAACGTCATCGAGAGGATCGTCGTGCTGGAACATGCGGAGACGATACTTCCCAAGCACCTGCCGAAGGAGATCCTTCACCAGGCAAGGGCGGAAAACCAAACCCCCGGGTTCGATTTCACCCTACCCGACTCGGGGCTGTCCCTCGAGGAGGTCGAAAAAGATCTCATCCTCCAGGCGCTCGAGAAGACAGGGCACAACAAGACGCTCGCCGCAAAGCTGTTGAATATAAGCTACGACTCCCTCCGGTACCAAGTAAGGAAATTCGGACTGGATTAGGACGGCGGAAGAAGAAATTCCGCCAGAAACCGCAAACCGGTAACCACCCCGTCGTCCTGATGGAGTACCCAGACCACCTCGGCGATCGCGTCCGGGGGGACGAATTTCGATAATGGATCGTCACCGGTTGCGATCCTCATTTTCAAACGTTGACCCTTTTCTACCGGACATTCCGCATAAAGCCGGATGCCGCCTGTTCCGACGTCAATCGCGACACCTTTCAGGAAAGCAAGGCGGAACGGGCCCTCCGCAGGAACAGGGTCAGCGACTTCGAGGTGCAACGGGAAATGGCAAAGATACCTCGCGTACTTCCTTTTTTCGGTGTATTCCCCGAAGGAGCTTTCGACCAGCCTGGTTATATCATTGATGTTGAAAGGTTTTTCTACAAATTGGAAGGCCCCTCCCGCAAAGGCCCGTTGCCGGTTTTGCTCGGTTCCGTCCGCGCTTATGACAATCACCCTCGTTCCCGGAGAGATCTCTTTGATCTCCTCGAGAAGATCCAGGCCGTTCCCGTCCGGAAGGTGAATATCGAGAAACACAAGGCCATATGGTTTTTCACGGAGTTCGACGAGGGCCTCCACGCAGTTTCCGACGACATGAACCGACATATCCCGGCCGGAAAAACGTCTTTTCAGCGCCCAGCAGATCAAGGGCTCGTCGTCTACGACAAGGACATTGACGGGGTGCATGAAAAAATTTATGGCAATTTACATGCCAAGGAGGAAACGATAATCGTCACAAGAAAACGCATATATTATTCGGGATATTGTACCGGAACAAGAGATTGGAGGAATATTTCCTGATATTGTAATCGGTGATATTTCCGACGATAGTGGTGATTATTCTAAACTGACCGATAGACGAAATCCCCTATTCGATCCAACGGGTTTCCCGGTATCCGGTGGAATCCCCGGAGGAGTTGGGGTTTTCCCCGGACAGGCCTTCCCCAAGATTTTCCACCAAACGAAATATCCCTGATTTCTTTGGGTATTTTCGACGTATCGGGCATGGCATATTCGTTGCTTACTTATACGAAAGTCCAACAACGGAGTGTGGGGATTCGATCTTCCCAATCGATAAAAGGAGGAGAAATCGGAAGATGGCAAAGTGTAACAACCCTGTTGAATCCATTAGGTTTTTTGCGAAAGGGGGGTGATGACCGGCAAGGAATCCGACACCAGCACCACTGGCTCTGCAATCGAGGGAAAATTCGACGGTAAATCATTATTCTCGCTTTAAGGAGGGAAACGTTGAGAAAATCACTTGTATTGTTGCTTGGAATCTGTGTCCTGTTCCTGCCACTCATGTTCTTAGGGTGCGAGGGCGACGACGGGGCTCAGGGCCCGCAGGGAATCCAGGGTCCCCCGGGTCAGGGTGGTACAGGTACAGCCGCTGCCCAACCCGAGTCCTGTTCGGTTTGTCATAATGATCAAACCGCAAGAAATGGCGACTCGCATCAGGCGGACTACGATCAAAGGTTCCAGGATAATGTCATCGTCGTTTCGAATCTAGCGTACACGTATGGCGTAGACAACACGCACAACGTAACGTTCGAAATGGCCAAAAACGGCGCAGACTTTGATTGTACGCAAACAACTACCATGGCGCCGGAAGCCTCCCTGGGCATTTACTATGCGGAGTACACTGCCGCAACCAGGAGTTTCGACCCGCCCGCGCCTTTGACCGATCGACTGAGTCTAAAAGGCACGCTAGCCTATGATATCGGCACGAATGTGTGCTCGACCACCGTCACCGACAACAACGCTGCGGGCGTTGTGGGTGACCTTTCCGCGCGGAACGGCATCATCATGGTGTACGGCAGGGATGACAGGGAAGGGTCGTTGCCGTCACCTTCCCGGGTCCAGTTGGCCATTAACCCGTTTGCGGGTCTATTGGTATTTGGTACCGTTGACTACGCGTCCGGCGCAGCCGTCGAAGGCTGCCAGAAATGCCACACGGTACCTTACCTCAAGCATGGCTACATCTACGCTCGGGTTGACGGCGATCCCACCAATGATTTTTACACCTGCAAGGCCTGCCACTCGGACAACGGCGAAGGCGGCCATTTCATCTGGCAGCTTCTGGTCGATGATCCTCGATCGATCATTACTTTGGAGGAAGAGCTCGGTGAAGATTGGGAAGAGTCCGGTGATCCGAGACTTGACCCGTACGCGTATAGGACCAGGCTCATGAATGACGTGCATATGTCGCATGCCATGGAATTCGCCTATCCCCAGTCCATGGCGAACTGCACGGTATGCCACGAAGGCAAACTTGATTCCGTATTGACCGATGCCAATTTCGTGGTGGAGACCTGCAAGAGCTGCCACCCCGTGAATGGGGCAAGCTACCCCGACAAGGATTACACGGATCCCCATAAGGCACCGGCACTGGTAGGCTTGTTGCCGATTCCCGGTTCCCTTACCGCTCATGCACCCCCATTTACGACGCCATGCAATGGTTGCCATCAGGATCCTGCGACCGGTGGTTTTGCCCCGAGATTCAATGCAATCCACACCGGTTTCAACACGGTAATCTATGGCGATACGACTGGCATGAAGTACTCCGACGAAATTGCCGTCACGATTGATTCGGCATCTTTCAATGACAATACCAACCAGCTGACCATCGCGTTCAGTGCGGCGGGGAGTCTCGGAACGGGTGACGCAGCGGCCGACGCAGCAGATATTGTCCCCACCGTGCTGGTCGGACTGTATGGCTATAACTCGAAGGACTTCTACATTGGTCCGCACGAACGGGATGCCAACAGAGACAGGTTCCTCGAATTTGCCGTTGACAATGTCACTGTGAATCCCCGTTTCACGGTAGTAACGGCAACTCCCGGCAGTTGGGAAGTGATTGCAGACCTGTCCATGTGGGCCGGCTATATCGACAATAACACCATTAGGAGAGCGGAAATCGCCGTCATGCCGGAATTGGAAAATGCCGGTGGTGTTCAGGTTGCACTCAATGCTCCTTCCAGAACATTCGACCTTGGCGCCAATGCGTTTGATGACGGCTTCTACCCCGCGATCGTAAAGGTTGCGAATGGCTGCAACACCTGCCATGAAGCGCTTGCCACGACCTTCCATTCACCGGATCGGGGCGGGAATATCGTCGTCTGCAGGATGTGCCACATCACGAAGTCCCCAGGTTCGCACCTGGAGCTGCAGTCGAGGTCGATCGATTCCTATACCCACGCAATCCACAGGTTCCAGGTGTTTGATATCGGCGATATCGATTTCACCGATCCGGTGGACGCGTTGCATTTCGAACATCATGTCAATTCCAATTTCCCCAGATTTGGAATTGAGGACTGTCAATCGTGCCACAATCCGGCCGTGTTCAATGTGCCGGCTCAGGACAAGTCGATGCCCGGTGCGCTTTCGTCGGCTGATGTTGTCCCCACCAGAAACATCGGTACGGTACCGAGCTTTATCACCGGTCCGGCTACGAGAGCCTGCGGGGCATGTCACAGAGCCGAGGCGATCATCGCGAATGATGGACAGGGTGACGCCGGCATGCTGGCAGCCATCAACAGCCACATGAGAACGTTCGGTTATCTTGTCGAGGTCGTCGATGACGCGGCAGCTGAAGTCCTGGCGATAACCGACGAGATCTTTTTAGCCTTGTAGCAAGGGAGGAATGCGAGGTGGGCTTATTAAAAAGCCCACCTCATCCCTGATTAAAGGTTAGGATCGGGAAAAAGGGCCCTTCGGGGCCCTTTTTTTTCTCCCCAACGGGGCGCCCGGCGACCGGCCCGAAAACGCACCCCGCCGGAGATATATTCGCCTTTTTTTCTCCGGCAAATTACAAATACCATATTATTTTATATTGACAGCCATTCCCGGATTTTGTATACAGTACTTTGTGTCGACATTTTGTTCTGCGCCGTCAGTTTATACGCTCAACTGCCTGTTTTTACTATAGTTTTTTGCCCCTTCCGTCCCGTAATTCTCGGTTCTTCCTTGAAGTTGAAAAGGAAGACGGCAGGGAAGAATAGGAAACGAACGCCAAATCGTTTTCTGAGAAAGGAGGTGAGGAGG
>JBAUKK010000107.1:0-6541 GCA_049577645.1 Candidatus Deferrimicrobiaceae bacterium | reverse complement strand
GCCGCGGCCTTCGGCCCCGGCACCCACGGCGCCACGTTCGGAGGGAACCCGGTCTGCTGCGCGGCATCCCGGGTCGTATTCGAAACGCTTCGGAGGCCGGGGTTCCTCGACGAGGTCCGCCGCAAGGGGGATCTGTTCGCGGAGGGCCTCCGGAAGATCGCGGCGCGCCGGGAGGACATCAGGGCGGTCCGGGGCATGGGGCTCATGCTGGCGATCGAAATGGACGGGGAGACCCGGGAGCTCGCGAACCGGTGCCTTGCGAGCGGTCTCGTCGTGAACAGCACGGCGGGGAATGTCCTCCGGTTTCTCCCTCCGCTGACCGTCACCGACGGGGAGATCCAACAGGGCCTCTCGATGCTCGAGGGCTCCCTGCCGGAGGAGGGGCGGAAGTGAAGAAGGATCTCCTTCGGGTTCTCGATCTTACCGGGCGCGAGGTCCTTTCCCTCGTTTCTTCCGGCCGTGCGTGGAAGCAAAGGGGGAGGCGACGGAACGCTCTGCGCCCGCTCGCAGGCAAGTCGCTTGCCATGGTGTTCCAGAAAGCGTCCACGAGGACCCGGGTGTCGTTCGAGGTGGGGATGGCGAGGCTGGGCGGCCACGCCCTTTTCCTTTCCCCGGCGGACACCCAGATCGGACGCGGGGAGCCCGTCCGGGACACCGCCCGCGTCCTTTCCCGGTATGCGGACGGGATCGTGATCCGGACGTTCTCCCACGCCTTCGCCGAAGAGATGGCTGTCGCGGCGTCCGTCCCCGTGATCAACGGGCTGACGGATGGCCACCACCCATGCCAGGTTCTTGCCGATCTCATGACCGCCCGGGAGCGCGGCCTCGATCTGCGCCGGATGCGCGTCGCCTATGTCGGTGACGGGAACAACGTGGCGAACTCCTGGGTGGAAGCGGCCCACCTCATCGGGTTTACGTTACGCGTCGCATGCCCGAAGGGGTACGAGCCTTCCGCGAGGATCCGACGGGAGGCGGAGGCGATCGGAAAGGGGGACGTCCGGGTGTTGCGGGATCCGGTCGAGGCGGCAAGAGAGGCGGACGTCCTGTACACCGACGTGTGGACGAGCATGGGTCAGGAAAAGGAGCGACGCAAACGCCTCGCGGCGTTCCGCGGTTACCGCATCGATTCCGACCTGCTCCGGGTGGCCGGGAAGAATGCGATCGTGATGCACTGCCTCCCCGCCCATCGCGGGGAGGAGATCACCGACGAGGTTATCGAAGGGACCCAATCCGCCGTGTTCGACCAGGCGGAGAACCGTCTGCACGCGCAGATGGCCATCCTGGAGAAACTCATCCCACATGGAACGTAGGGAGGAGAAAGACGTGCAAAAGGTGAAGAAGGTCGTTCTCGCGTATTCCGGGGGGCTCGACACGTCGGTCATCCTTCGATGGCTGATCGAGACGTACGACTGCGAGGTGATCGCCTACGTGGCGGATCTCGGTCAGGGAGAGGAGCTCGCGCCCGTCCGCGCCAAGGCGAAGAAGACCGGCGCCTCGAAGGTGTACGTGGAAAACGTCCAGGACGAGTTCGTCCGGGATTTCATCTTCCCCGCCCTCATGGCGAACGCGGTATACGAGGGGTCGTACCTCCTCGGAACCTCCATCGCTCGGCCCCTCATCGCGAAGAAGCAGATCGAGGTGGCCCGCAAGGAGAAGGCGGACGCCGTATCGCACGGTTCGACCGGCAAGGGGAACGATCAGGTTCGGTTCGAGCTCACCTACTATTCGCTCATGCCCGGCATACGCGTCATCACGCCGTGGCGGGAGTGGGATTTCCGGTCGCGGACCGACCTCGTGGCGTATGCGAAAAAGCACGGGATCCCGACCCCTGTGACGGTGCGGAAACCGTACTCGAGCGACCGGAACCTCATGCACATCAGCTTCGAGGGGGGGATCCTCGAGGACCCGGCGGCGGAGCCGCCCGAGGACATGTTCGTCCTTACCCGTTCCCCGGAGAAGGCCCCGGACAAACCGACGTACGTGGAGATCGATTACGTACGGGGGGTTCCCGTGGCGGTAGGAGGGAAAAAAATGGGACCGGCGAGGCTCCTCGCGCATCTCAACAAACTGGGGGGGATCAACGGCATCGGCCGGGTCGACCTGGTCGAGAACCGGTACGTGGGGATCAAGTCCCGCGGCGTGTACGAGACCCCGGGGGCGACCATCCTTTACGCAGGGCACCGGGCGGTCGAATCGATCACCCTCGACCGGGAGGTGATGCATTTCCGGGACTCCTTGATCCCCAAGTTCGCAGAACTCATCTATTACGGGTACTGGTATTCCCCGGAGATGGAGCTGCTCAGGGGGATGGTGGAGAAGAGTCAGGAGAACGTGACCGGCACCGCGCGGCTGAAGCTGTACAAGGGGAACTGCGCCGTGGCGGGACGATCGAGCCCCGTCTCTCTCTACCGGACCGATTTCGCCACCTTCGAGAAGGAAACCGTGTTCAACCAGCGCGATGCGGAGGGGTTCGTGAAGATCAACGCGCTCAGGCTCAAGATCCGGGCGATGCGCAGGGACAGGAAGCGCTGACATGGCAAAGAAGAAAAAGCCGTGGAGCGGAAGGTTCGAAGGGCAGATCGACGCGTTCGTCGAGGATTTCACGGCGTCGATTCCCTACGACGTTCTCCTGTACCGGCACGACATCGCGGGTAGCATCGCCCACGCGCGGATGCTCGGGAAACAGAAGATCATCCCGCAGGCAGAAGCCAGGAAGATCGTCGCGGCCTTGACGGCCATTCGGGAGGAGATCGATGCCGGGAAACTCTCCTTCCACCCCTCCCAGGAAGACATCCACATGGCGGTGGAGCAGTTCCTGACCCGGAAAGTGGGGAAGATCGGGGGAAAGCTCCACACCGGGAGGAGCAGGAACGACCAGGTGTCGCTGGACCTGCGCCTCTACCTGCGCGATTCGATCGATGACATCGTCTTGATGATGGACAAGGTCAAGGAGGCGATCCTCTCGCGCGCGGAGGAGCTATTCGGCGTCGTGATGCCCGGGTACACGCACATGCAAAGGGCCCAGCCGGTGCTCTTCTCCCATTATCTTCTCGCCTACCACGAAATGCTCTCGCGGGACCAGGATCGCTTCCGGGACGCCCGCAGGAGGACAAACGTTTCCCCTCTCGGGGCGGGAGCCCTCGCGGGGACCACCTTTCCGGTCGACCGGGAATTTGTTGCGGCGGAACTCGGGATGGAGGGGGTGAGCGAGAACAGCATCGACGCCGTGTCCGACCGCGATTTCGCGGCGGATTTCCTGTACGCCTGCGCAATGACCATGATGCATCTGTCTCGTCTCTCCGAGGAGATGGTCTACTGGTCCTCCGCCGAGTTCGGGTTTCTCTCGCTGCCCGATCCGCTTTGCACCGGAAGCAGCATCATGCCGCAGAAGAAGAATCCTGACGTCCCCGAGCTCATCCGGGGGAAGGCGGGACGGGCGTACGGCAACCTCATGAACCTGCTTACCGTGATGAAGGGGCTTCCGCTCGCCTACAACCGCGACATGCAGGAGGACAAGGAGCCGGTCTTCGACTCGGCGCGAACGGTAAAGGAGTCCCTCATCGGTGCGGCGCTGCTGATCCGCGGGATGACGGTCAACGAGGACCGGATGCGCGCGGCGTGCGATGACGGATTCCTGACCGCCACGGACCTTGCCGATTATCTGGCCCGGAAAGGGATACCGTTCCGGAAGGCTCATGAGATCACCGGGAAGATCGTCCGCTATTGCGAAAAGAACGGGAAACGTCTCAAGGACCTGAGCCTGAAGGAATTCCGCACCTTCTCGCGCAGGATCGAGGAGGACGTCGGCGATTTCGTGTCTCTTACGAATTCCGTCCGGATGCGCAACGTCCGGGGCGGGACCGGGCCGAGGCGAGTGAAGACCCGTCTGGAAGCACTTAAAAAATCATGAGTCTCCGGACCCGGGGCATCCGCGCCCGCTTCGTCCTCGTCCTGGTTCTCCTCGTTCTCGGTCTTCTTTCCGCGTGCGGGCGCAAGGCGAAGCCCGAGCCCCTGTGGGGGAGGGCGGCCCCCTGGCAGGTTCAGTCCCGGACGAGGTGAAACGATGCACCATTTCGAAATAAAGAGCGGGGAGATGGTTTGCGAGGGGGTCCCCCTCCGGCGAATCGCCGACGCCGTGGGAACGCCCGTATACGTGTACAGCCACGCGACCCTCTCCTGCCACTACGGTGTGTTCGACCGGGCGTTCTCCGGCATTCCTCACATCATCTGCTACTCGATGAAAGCGAACCCGAACGGATCCATCATCCGGACGTTTACCAACCTCGGGAGCGGGGTGGACATCGTGTCCGGCGGAGAGCTTTCCCGCGCAATCTCGGCGGGAGCACCTCCCTCCAGGATCGTGTACTCCGGGGTCGGGAAGATGGAGTGGGAAATCGCCGAGGCCCTCCGGCGGGGGATCCTGATGTTCAACGTCGAGTCCCGGCAGGAACTGGAGACGATCGACGAGATCGCGCGCGGAATGCGGAAACGGGCGCCCATCTCCCTTCGTGTGAACCCGGACGTGGACCCGAGGACCCACCCGTATATCTCCACGGGGCTGAAGAAGAACAAGTTCGGCATCCACATCGACCAGGCGATGCGGGACTACGAGTGGGCGGGGAGGCGCAGGCACATCGAGGTCATCGGTGTGGACTGCCACATCGGCTCCCAGCTCACGGAAATCTCCCCCTTCCTGGACGCCGCCGGCAGGGTCCGGGCGCTGGTCGACCGTCTGATGGGCAAGGGGCTCGACATCCGATACGTCGATATCGGGGGAGGACTCGGAATCACTTACGAGGACGAGATTCCGCCGGACCCGCAGCAATATGCGGACGCCATCGCGGGCGCGTTCCGGGGCCTGCCCGTTACGATCATTCTCGAGCCGGGACGGGTTCTCGTGGGGAACGCAGGGGTTCTGCTCACACGCATGCTCTACACCAAGCCCTCCCAAGAGGGGAAAGAAAAGGGAAAAGGGAAGGGGAAGCAGTTTTTCATCGTCGATGCGGCGATGAACGACCTCGCGCGGCCGTCGCTCTACGGTTCCTACCACAGCATCGTCCCCGTGGCGGTCCGTGCGAGGAAAAAGGTGATCGCGGACGTGGTGGGGCCTGTCTGCGAATCGGGGGATTTCCTCGCGAAGGACCGGGAACTTTCCGCTTTCCGCGCAGGAGAGCTTGTGGCGGTAATGAGCGCAGGCGCCTACGGTTTTTCGATGTCCTCGACGTACAACTCTCGCCCTCGCGCCGCGGAGGTGATGGTGAGCGGAACGCGGTTCGAGGTGGTGAGGCGGAGAGAGACGATACGGGACCTGACCCGGGGGGAACGGACCGCGTCGTTCCTCACACGCCGAAGAAGGTAGGCGAAGACGCCCGGGTACCGGAGAGGATCCCCGGGAATGATGGAACGGGAGAAATCAATCTGCTACCATAGCGGGACATTTCCCGGAGCGGAGCGGACGTGAAGAAGGGAATTCCCTTTTCCAAGCTGAACGGCAGCGGCAACGACTTCCTGCTGGTCGACAATCGCAACGGCGTCATGAAGGGCATCGACCTCCCCCATTTCGCCGGAAAAGTGTGCGACCGGTCCCGGTCGATCGGGGCCGACGGAATGATCTTCATCGATCGATCCCGCAGAGCCGATTTCCGGTGGCGCTTCTTGAATGCGGACGGTAGCGCAGCGGAAATGTGCGGGAACGGGGGCCGCTGCGCCGCACGGTACGCATTCGAGCGGCGGATCGCGGGCCGCTCGATGGCGTTCGAGACGATGGCGGGGCTCCTCCGCGCCGAGGTTTCCGGGCGCCGGGTAAAGCTCCAGATGACCACCCCCGGCGGGCTCGCGACGGACAGAACGCTTACGCTTCGCGGGAGGAAACTCCGGTACTCCTACCTCGACACGGGCGTTCCGCACGTCGTGCTGTTCGTTCCCGGGATCCAAAAGAGGGACATCATCGGGGTGGGGCGGGGGATACGCAACCACCGCGCCTTTGCGCCAAGGGGAACCAACGTGAATTTCGCGCAGGTACGAAACGGCATGGTATGGGTCCGTACTTATGAGCGCGGGGTGGAGGGGGAAACGCTCGCCTGCGGAACCGGGGCAGTGGCCTGCGGCATTCTCTCGGCCGTTCACGGCTTCGTCCGTCCTCCTGTGACCGTCCGTACGAGGGGGGGGGAGGATCTGGTCATCCACTTCGACCCGGACAAGAAAGGGTTTGGCGAGGTCTACCTGGAGGGCGACACCTCGTGGTCCTGCGACGGGGTGATCACCGAGGAAGCCTACCGTTATTAAGGGGGGAGGAGACGATGTTTCACGGTACCATTGTCGCGACAGTCACGCCGTTCCGGAACGGGAACCTGGACAAAAACGCGTTGAAGAAGCTCGTAACGTTCCAGATCGAAAGCGGTACGGACGGGATCGTTCCCTGCGGCACCACGGGAGAGTCGGCCACGCTGTCCTTCGAAGAGCACGAACGCGTCATCGACATCGTGCTCGAATCCGCGGACGGCCGTGTTCCCGTGATCGCCGGAACCGGGTCCAATAATAC
>JBAUKK010000106.1:0-3352 GCA_049577645.1 Candidatus Deferrimicrobiaceae bacterium | reverse complement strand
GGCCCCGGGAACGCGGGGCGGGCGGAAGAGGTCCCCCCTGGTGCGGATGCTCCTCGCCGTGCGGCTTCGCAGCAGGAGCGCGGACAGGTAGTAGACGAGGGCCACGGCCGCTCCTCCCGCGGCGAAGCGGGTGAGCGAGCCCGTGAAGGTCTCCCAGGAGGCCCATCGGGAAAGCATATCCAGGCCGTACTTCCCGCCAAGCGCAGCGGCCGATCCGGCAATGGCCATCTTGCCGTATTCGCCGATCTCCGGGACGCCCTTCCTTCCCACCGTCCTCCTCATCAGGATTCCATACAGGACCACCGCGTGCAGGCAGATGCCGATCGTGCTCGCCAGGGCCAGCCCCCTGACCCCCATCCGCTGGGTCAGCCAGTAGTAGGCGGGCAGGGTGCAAAGCCACGCGCCGGTGCCTACCAGGGTCGGGGTCCACGTGTCCTTCAGCGCGAAGAACCCGCGGGACACGATCGTCTGGGCGCACCACATCGGGATTCCGACCGAGAAGAACGCGAGCGCGGCCGCCGTCTGCAGCGTATCCCCGATGGTGAACGCCCCCCGCTGGAAAACAATGAGCACCACCTCGCGGGACAGCACGACCGTCACGGCCGCCGCGGCGCACGAGACGAAGAAGACCCAGCGCAAGGTGACCGACAGCGTTTCCCACATCGCCTCCCTCTCCCCCCGCGCGGCGAGGGCGGACAGGAACGGGTAGGAGGCGACGCCGGAGGCCTGGCCGAAGACCCCGACCGGCACCTGCATGAGCCTCCTCGCGTTGTTTAGCCACGTGATCGCCCCCGCGAGGAGGAACGATCCGAAGACCCGCGTCATCCACTCGTCGACCACCACGAGGGAGAATCCGAGCATGATCGGGATCGACAGGCGGACGAACTCCTTCAGGCCGGGGTCGGAGAGGTCGAACCGGGGGGAGAACGAGAGACCCGTGCGCCGCGCGCCGAACGCCTGGACGACGAAGTTTCCCACGAACGATCCCGCCAGGACGCCCCACGCGAATCCCTCCATTCCGATCCTCTTTCCCAGGAGCAGGCCCCCGAGAATGATTCCGAGGTTATAGATGAGCGGGGCGGTCGCCGGGAGGAGAAACCGGTTCCGCGCATACTGCACCGCCATGAGAAGGCCGCCGAGATAGAAGAACAGCTGCGCCGGGAGGACGATCCGGGTGAGCCGGGCGGCAATGCGGATCTGGTCCCGGGGGAACCCCGGGGCGATGAGGGGAATCAGCTGCTCGGTGAGAAACTCGCCGAGGATGACGAAGAAGAGCATCGCGATCCCCATGACCGTCGCGATGGTGGAGAACGACCGGTATCCGTCTTCCTCCCGTCCTTCCGCGAGGTAGCGGGCGAAGATCGGGATGAAGGTGATCGAGAGGGCCCCGCCGGCCAAAAGATAGTTCAGGAAGTCGGGGATGGTGAAGGCGGCGAAGTAGGCGTCGGTCTCCGGGGTGGCCCCGTGCTGGTAGGCGATCACCGCGTCCCGCGCGTAGCCGAGAATGCGGCTCAGGAACACCGACGCCATCATGACCGCCGCGGCGCGTCCCATCTGTCGCGTGGGCGAGTGGGCCATCCTACTGACTATAATCGATGGGGAAAAACGCTTCAGCAAAAAAGGAGATTTTGACCCCGGTCAAGCTCCGGGCGGTTTCCCGGGTGGTATCATGCAGAAAGAAGGACGGAGAGGGGGGGGCGCGATGTACCGGTGGAATCTGCCCGGGTGGGGGCCGGGATGAAGGCGGCGGAAGAAGCGATGGAGGGGAGACGCCCCGTCGAGGGGGTGAAGAACATCCTGGCGATCGCCTCCGGGAAGGGAGGGGTCGGCAAGTCGACGGTCAGCGCGAACGTCGCGGCGGCGCTCCGGAAAGCGGGCGCCCGGGTGGGGCTTCTGGACGCCGACATATACGGGCCGTCGATCCCGACGCTTCTGAACCTGGAAAACCACCAGCTGTTAGGCGAGAACGGAAGGATTCTGCCGGCGGAAGCGGACGGAATCAAGGTCGTCTCCATGGGGTTTTTGCTCGAGGAGGACTCCCCGGTCATCTGGCGGGGGCCGATGCTCATCAAGGCGCTTACGCAGTTCCTGCACGGCACGAAGTGGGGGGAGCTGGACTATCTGGTCATCGACCTTCCCCCGGGCACGGGGGACGTTCCGCTCTCGCTTGTACAGATGACGCCGGTCGCGGGTGCGATCGTGGTAACGACCCCGCAGGACCTCGCGCTGATCGACGTGAAGAAGGCGGTCCGGATGTTCGAGAAGGTCGGCGTCCCGATCCTCGGCGTGATCGAGAACATGAGCTATTTCCTGTGCCCCCACTGCGACGGAAGGAGCGAGATTTTCGGCCACGGGGGCGCCTCGGATGCGTGCCGGACGATGGGGCTTCGGTTCCTGGGGGAGGTGCCGCTCCAGACGACGGTCCGGGAGGCCTCCGACGCGGGAATCCCGATTGTTTCCCGGGCCCCCGACTCACCGGCCGCGGTTGCTTTAACGAAGGCGGCCTCGGAGGCGGCGGCCGTCCTCGCGGTCCTGGAGGCCCTGTAGCCTCTTCTATCCTCCTTCCCTTTCGCGCGAAGGGTAGGAAAAATACTCGTGGGTCTGGATGTTCGCCCAGAAATCCTCGAGGTCCTTCGTGAACACAAGGAGGTCGTGCCGGACGCCGATCTGGTCGCGCACGTGTCCGTGGAACGTCGCCTCCAGTTTGAAGCCGAGTTTCTCGAATACCTTCCTCGCCCCATGCTGGGTTTCCATCATCTCCGCGACGATCTTCTCCAGGCCGGATTTCAGGGCGTGCAGGAAGAGTTCGTTCGCCATGATGCTTCCAATGCCGTGCTTCTGGAACTCTGTCGCCACCACCATGCGGATCGTCCCGACGTGCTTCATCCACCCCCCGAGGTTCTTGTGCAGGGTGGCGTCGGCGACGACCTCGTTTTCCTTCCATGCCAGGAGGGGGAAGACCTTGTCGTAGTTCAGCTCCGCGGCCCATCGCTCCACCACGGCCGGGTCGGTGATGTTGTCCTTGAGAAACAGCCGGTCGGCTTCCGGCATTTTCTGGAAGAAGGCGAAAAGGGCGTCCTTGTCCTTCCGTTCGAAGGGTCGCAGCACGAGAGGAGTTCCGTCCTTATGCTTCACCGTTTTCGGGTAATCCCCTGCCATGGCGTAAGGTCCTCCTTCCCCCAGATGGTGGGCAGACACGCGGTAAAATAATGTTTCGGAATTATAGGGTTCGCCGGGGGGGTTGTCAATCTCGTTGCGGCCGGCCGGGCTTTTCCTTATAAAGAGTACGATGGCCCGGGAGGCCGGGCAAAAGGGAGGGGAATAGATGGAGGGCAGGGTCATTGTCGAAAGG
>JBAUKK010000105.1:0-2065 GCA_049577645.1 Candidatus Deferrimicrobiaceae bacterium | reverse complement strand
GCGCCGTCCCGTCCCTCCCTCGCCGCAGGGAACTTCATCGGAGAGGAGACAGGGGCCGTCACTTCCCCGTGGAGCCCGCCTTCTGGACCCGGTTCAGCTTGCTTTTTATCTCCTCGGGCCTCTCATGCCCGCGGGAGATCGACTTTTCGTAGAAGTCCGCCGCCTCTTCCTCCTTCCCCTGCCCGGACAGGATGTCCCCCATGTGTTCGAGGATTACGGGATCGTCGGGGATGAACGAAAGCGCGCGGCGGATTTCGGCCTCCGCACGCGGGTATTCGCCCTTGCGGTAATACACCCAAGCCAGGCTGTCGATGAAGTACCCGTCGTTCGGCCGGATCTCCAGGGCCTGGAGGATCAGGGATTCGGCCTCCTTGAGGCGGATGTTCCGGTCCGCATATGTGTACCCGAGGTAGTTCATGGCCGTCGCGTGCTTCGGATCGAGCTCGATCGCCTTTTCCATGGACGAAACGATCTTGTCGAAATCTCCCAGCTTGTCGTAGATCACCCCGAGCGAGAACCGGGCCGATGCGTTCTTCGGATCTTTCTGCGCCGCCTCGACGAGAACGTCCAGGGCCTCCCGGTACCGCTTCGCCTCCTCCAGCTGTGTCCCCAGGAAGATCATCAGCGGGACGTCGTCCGGGAACTTCTCCCGCAGCGCTTCCGTCACCCCGATCGCCTCGTCGATCCGCTTCCGGCGGCCGAGGGACATCGCGACGTGAAGCATCGCATCCCGGTATACCGGGGACGATTCCGGGATCGCCCGAAATTCCTCCTCGGCTTCCGGGAACAGCCCCTTCGCCTCGTAGGCGGTCCCAAGGAAGTACCGCACATGGATGTTCTCGGGCCGGGTCGCAAGCACGAACAGGAACTCGTTGATCGCATCGTCGTACCGGTCGCTGTCGAGATAGAGGAGCCCGAGCTTCGTCCGGAAGTCGAGGTTTCCCTCCGCGAACTTCTTGAGTTCCTCGTACTGGTCGACCGCCTTGTCGATCTTCTTTTCCAGGATGAAGACTCTCCCGAGGCGCTCCCGGATGAACGGGTTCCCCGGATTGACCGCAAGCGCCTTCTTGTACCTTTCCTCCGCCTCGGCGTGGCGCCCCATGATTTCGAGAACGCCCCCGGAGTCGATAAGAGCACCATCGAAAGCAGGGTGGATCGAAAGCGAGCGGTCGAAGTCGGGAAGCGCGGCATCGTACTTTTTCTGGGCGGCCAGGATCCTGCCCCGGTAATAATAGGCGAGGAACGATTCGGGGCTCCTCCCGATCAGCGTGGTGAGGAATTCCTCCGCCCGGGCGAAATCCCCTTTCTCGGCGTAAAGCGTGGAAAGGTGGAGATATGCCTCCTCGTGGTCCGGGTCGTCTGATAACGCCTGGGAATACAAGGAAATCGCTTTTTCCTTGTCGCCCGTCGCCGCCAGGATTCCCGCCAGGAGGTAGCGGGAACGAGCATGGTGTTCGTCGATGGCCAGAGCCTTCTCCAGGTATTTCCCCGCTTCCGAAAGTCTCCCCTTCTTCACGAGAACGTTCGCGGTCTCGAAGAGGATTTCCGGCTCGTCCCCCTGGTACCGAAGGGCCTCGCGGTACGATTCGAGGGCGGCGTCCAGGTCCCCCTCCCGGTAATGGAGGTAGCCCGCGAGAAACCGGGAATACGCTTGTCCCTGGAGTCGCGTGCCGATCGCATCGTTGGTTCCGTGGAATGCCACGGCATCCTGGGTACACAGGAAAGCGGCCACCAAGGTCGCCGCCAAGAGTTTCGCTTTCATCCGCTCCCTCGGGTACACTTGTTAGGATTAGTATACACAAATCGGTGAGGAACCGCCCATTACACGGCCTTCGCGCCCGCCTGGGCAGGCACGGGGGCCGGTCGCCGACCCCGGAGTACCTGATGCTATCGAAGATGCGCCTGGAACCGCTCCTTTCCGCGCTGCTCTCCCGGGGGGGGGAATACGGGGAGCTGTTCTACGAAGAGGTGAACTCGCTTTCGATCCAGCGGGAGGACGGGAAGATCGAGCGCGTCCTCTCGGGGACCGACGCGGGAATGGGGATCCGGCTCATCTTCCGTGGGA
>JBAUKK010000104.1:0-1516 GCA_049577645.1 Candidatus Deferrimicrobiaceae bacterium | reverse complement strand
CCCCAGGAGGACACATCGCTCGACCAGATTCTCGAGCTCCCGGACATTCCCGCGCCAATCGTGGCCCATCAATGTCTCCATCGCCTCCGGGGAGAACCGGATCTCCCCCTTACTGAATTTCGCGCGGAAGCGCACCAGGAAATGCTGCACCATGAGGGGGATGTCCTCCCTCCGTTCACGCAGGGGAGGCACGTGGACCCGTATGACGTTCAGCCGGTAGTAGAGGTCTTCCCGGAAGTTCCCGGCCGACACCTCCTGCTCGAGGTCGCGAGCCGTCGCGGCCACGATGCGCACGTTCACCTTCCGGACCTCCGTGTCCCCGAGGCGGCGCAACTCCCCTTCCTGGAGAAACCGGAGAAGCTTCGTCTGGAGCATGAGCGGCAGCTCGCCGATCTCGTCGAGGAACAGCGTCCCTCCGTCCGCCTCCTCGATAAGCCCCGCGCGGTCCACCTTCGCCTCGGTGAACGCCCCCTTCCGGTGCCCGAAGAGTTCGCTCTCCAGGAGGGTCTCGGGAATCGCCCCGCAGTTGATGGCGACGAAGGGTCTCTCCTTCCGTCTGCCGGCGAAGTGGAGCATCCGCGCGACCAGCTCTTTCCCTGTCCCGCTCTCGCCCGTCACCAGCACCGTCGTATCGTAGTCCTTCACCTTCTCCACCATGCGGACGACGTCTTCCATCGACCGGCTTGCGTAGAGCAGCTTAACCGGTCCGAAGGCCTTCCCCACCTCCTCACGGAGGACCTCGTTCTCCTTCCGCAGGGTTTCCCTCTCCTGGGCCTTCCGGAGCGTCAGGAGAATTTCGTCGCTCATGAACGGCTTGGAGATGTAGTCGTACGCGCCGAGCTTCATCGCCTCGACGGCCGTTTCCACGGTTCCGAAGGCCGACATCATGATGGCCGTCCCGGGAATCTTCCGGGACGTGATCTCCCGGAGAAACTCGAGACCCCCCATTTTGGGCATCCGGATGTCGCACAGGATGTAGTCGAATCGGTTCCTCTCCAATAGAGCGAGGGCACTCCTCCCGTTCTCCGCCAGGGAGACGAGATACCCCTCCGCCGAGAGCATCCGGTTCAGCACGTCCCGCATGCTCTCTTCGTCGTCCACCACCAGGATCCGGTCAGCCATCCGCCCTCCCGTTCGCGTCGCCCGGCGCCGGCTTTTCCGCCGCCTCGGGCAGAATCACGGTGAACGTCGATCCCTTCCCTTCGCCGCTCTCGACGGCGATCTCTCCTTCGGCTCCCTCCACGATCGCAAGGGAGACCGACAGGCCGAGCCCGGTTCCCTTCCCCGCCTCCTTCGTCGTGAAGAACGGATCGAAAATCGACGAAAGGGCATCCGGTCCGATGCCGCAGCCGGAATCCGACACGGAGACCGCAAGCCCAGCCCCGGGGCGACCTCCGGCTACTCCCCGCAAACGCAGCACGTCCACTTCGGGCGGATCGGACGACCGTCTTCTCGCCTTGTGAAGAGCCGGCGGCACCCACGGTCTCACGACGAACGTCCGCACACGCAGAACGCC